>CAMEPN010000133.1 GCA_945931735.1 uncultured Clostridia bacterium | reverse complement strand
AGCGATGTCATCGAAAAAATAGCGGCGGTATTCGGCTGGGTCACGGAAAATATAACCTATGATTACGACCTCGCCGCCACGGTGCAGAGCGGATATGTCCCCGATCCGGACAGGACCCTTTCACGGAAAAAGGGGATATGCTTTGACTACGCGTCGCTCGTCGCGGCAATGCTGCGTTCGCAGGACATTCCGACAAGGCTTGTAATAGGCTACGCTTCGCCGGATATCTACCACGCGTGGAACGAGGTATACACGCCCGAAACGGGCTGGATAACACCCGAGCTGCTGCTTTCGTCGAAGGGCTATAACCTGGTCGACGCGACGTTTTATGCGGGCAGCAAGGACAAGACCAAAATTTCGGAGTACATTTCAAACGGCGCGAATTATTCCGCCATATATTATTACTGACACGGAGGGTACAGAAAATGAAGCTGAAAAAACTAACCCCCGATGAAACGGCATATTTCTGCGAACAGCTCGCCATTATGCTCAGTTCGGGCATGAACCTCGGCGACGGGATAAGCATTCTCGGCGAGGACATCGGCGACGAAAGGATACAGGCTGTCTGCGGAATACTTGCGCGCGGGCTTAACGATGGCGGAACTCTTGCCGACGCAATGGAAAGCGCGGGAGTTTTCCCCGAATACGCCGTGAAAATGGTACGGATAGGCGTAATCACGGGGCGCGTCGAAAACGTTCTGAACGGTCTTTCGGACTACTACGAGGAGCGCGCGGAGCTTAACCGCTCGGTAAGGACTGCCGTGCTGCACCCGCTAATGCTGCTTGTAATGATGACGGCGGTAATAATCGTGATGATGGTGCTTGTTATACCGATGTTCGGGGACATTTTCTCGCAGTTCGACGGCACGGTGAACGACGCGGTCAAGGGCACGATCGATTTCGCATACGGACTGGGTACGGTTATACTTGTCGTGCTGCTTGTCGTTATCGCGGTGATGGCGGCGGTCGCGGTCATGTCGGGCATTCCCGCGGCAAAGGACGCTCTGAGCAGGTTCGCGGCGGTGTTCCCGCCGACAGCGGGAATTTCATGGAAGATAGGAGTATCAAAGGTTTCCTCGGCGCTCAGCATGATGATAAGCGCGGGGATATCCTCCGACGAAGCGGTCGAGAACGCAATAGAGCTTGTAAACGGGAAGAAGCTGCGCTCAAGGCTTGAGCAGTGCCGAAGCGACCTCCTCGACGGAATGAATTTCGCCGACGCGATAACCCGCGCCGAGATATTCCCCGCGATTTATTCGCACTCGCTCAAAATAGCGTATACGTCCGGCTCGTTCGAGCGGGCATGGAAAAAGCTCGCGGACAGGAGCGCTGCGGCGGCTATGCAGTCCGTTTCGGGGGTCATCGCCTTTGTAGAACCGCTTATAATCGTCATTCTCACGGCGCTTATCGGCGCGATACTGCTCACGGTAATGATACCGCTGATGAACATAATGTCGGTGCTCGGATGAGGGGAATTTGATATGAAAAGATCGTCTTTGGGGCGCTTTCTTCAATATGCGGTGCCTGCCGTTGTTTTTGCGGCGATGATCGCGTGGCTGGTAATCGCGGTCGGCAACGCGCAGACCGTTTCGGAAAAGGAGCAGCTCCTTTCCGTAAAAAAAAGCATTGAAAAGGGCATAACCATGTGCTATGCGATAGAGGGGGCTTACCCCTCGGATACGGAATATCTCACGGAAAATTACGGGGTATATTACGACAGCACGAAATACACCGTGCATTACGAATGCTTTGCGGACAATGTACGGCCGAGCGTTACTGTCGTGGAAAAGGGCGGCTGATATGAGAAATCTGAAGATAAAGGAAAAGGCGGACTCGGTCAGCGCGTTCGGAAGTATGCTGCTGTTTTTGATATTCGCGGTGTGTACTTTGCTGATAATAGTGACTGCCGCAGGGACATATTCAAGGATAAGCGACGATTTTGACGGGCTGTACGGCGGCTCTGCGGCGCTTAGGTATGTTTCAAACAAAATAAGATCCGCTGACAGCGCCGAGCTGCTTGACGGCGGGAACGGCTTAGCCCTCCGAAACGGCGGCGTTGTGAGCGTAATTTATTTTGAGGACGGCGAGCTTTACGAGAGAAGCGCGGCGGCGGACGCCGAGCCGGAGCGGTCGGGCGGAGAGCCGCTGTTCGCACTGGACGGCATTAGCATAAGCCTTGAGGACGGGCTTTACCGAATAACAGCAGCACTGAACGGAGAGGAATATTCCGTTCTCGTAAGGGAAGGGTGATCTATCTGAAAATCAAAGTCAGCGCGGGCGAAACGCGGCCTGTGAACCTGTTTTTTATAGAGCTAATCATCTCGCTGCTGTTTTTCAGCTTCTCGGGAGCAGTCGTGCTGCGGGTTTTCGCCTATGCGGACAGCAAGGCGCGGCTCGGGAGCGTGCTCGAAAACGCGACGCTCTGCGCGCAGTCGATAGCGGAGGCGTATTCCTCCGACGGAGATATCGGCGGGGCGCTGTCGGTCGTTTTCGGGGAGGAGCAGGCGGCGTATGCGGACGGCAGTGAGCTGACGCTGGACAATAAATGCAGTGTATCCGAAAGCGGGACGGTGCGGCTTTCCTATTCGGAAAACATTACGGAGTATGCGGCGGGAGAGCTTCGCGCGGTGACGCTTCGCTTCAGCGTTTCGGGAGAGGAGCTGTATTCGCTTACCTGCTCGGCGTATGTCCCCGAGGGAGGTGCTGCGGGTGAGTAAGAAAAACGGCGTGCGCCCCGGCGGTGCGGGGATAGGCTATGTTTCGGTAATTATTATTTTCGCGATGGTATGCCTTGCGGTGTTCGCGGTAATGAGCATTCGCGCGGCGCAGTCGGGCGACGGTCTGAACAGGCGCGCGGGCGAATATACCGCGCAGTATTACGAAGCCGAAAACAAGGCTAACGAGTTACTGGCAAAGCTTGACGAATGCGCATATAATTCTTTCGGGTCGGATTTTTTCGCGGACAGCTTTATCGAAAGCGCCGCGGGAACGGACGGAGTGACCCTTACGGAGGAGAGCGGAAGCGTTAAGGCAGTCATATCCGCGCAGATAGACGAGCGGCAGAGCATTGAAATGACCGTTATGTTTTTCGGAGAACCGAGCCTGCATGGCGGCGCGCGGTTCGAGGTGCTCGGCAGGAGGAGCGTGACTGTCACCGGCGAGAGCGGCGACTCGCTCAACATCTGGAACGGCAGCGATTTACCCCAATGAAAAGAGGAAAATTTTATGGAACTGATTGAGATATTAAAGGTATCGGCAGAGCGTTCTGCATCGGATATATTTATAGTATCGGGCGCACCGCTGAGCATTAAGGCGTTCGGAAAACTGATAAGGCTGGAGGAACAGCCGCTTACCGCAGGAGACACCTGCTGCCTTGTCTGCGGGATACTCGGCATGGCGGGAATGACGCAATATAATAATGAGTGTATGCCCGAGCGGGAATTGGATTTTTCGGTATCTGTGCCGGGAATGGGCCGCTTCAGAGCGAACATTTACAAGCAGCGCGGAACATACGCGGCGGTTCTCCGATACGTTCCGTTCGAGCTGCCCGACGCGGCGGCGATAGGCGTTCCCGAACAGGTAATGGCGCTGAGCGAATGCAAGAGCGGCATTGTCCTCGTAACAGGCGCGGCGAGCAACGGAAAATCGACCACGCTGTCCTGTATAATTAATAAGATCAACTCTGAACGTTTCGGGCATATAATAACGATAGAGGACCCTATCGAGTTCCTCCACAAGCACAACAAGTGCATCGTCAGCCAGCGAGAAATAAATATCGACACCGAAAGCTACCTTGACGCGCTGCGAGCAGCCCTGCGCCAGTCGCCCGATGTTATCCTGCTCGGAGAAATGCGTGATTACGAAACGATAAGCGTTGCAATGACTGCGGCGGAAACAGGGCAGCTTGTGCTTTCGACGCTGCATACGCCCGGCGCGGCGAGCACTATCGACAGAATAATCGACGTGTTCCCGATGAACCAGCAGCATCAGATACGCATACAGCTTTCAATGGTGCTTAACGCCGTTGTTTCGCAGCAGCTGCTTCCGACAAAGGACGGTAGGCTCGTGCCGGCGTTCGAGATAATGACCATGAACAGCGCTATCCGCACGCTTATCCGCGAGGAAAAAACGCACCAGATCGACACCGTTATCCAGTCCGCGCCGGGTATGCAGACCATGGACAACTGTATCATGAAGCTCTACCGCGACGGCATTATTACGGCGCAGACGGCGGAGGAGCACGCATATAATCCCGAGATAATGAGAAAGCGGCTTGCAATGATATAAGTGTTTTTTGTAAAAAAATACAGGAATAAACTTTAAAAAACTTATTTTTTGTCCCATTTTCTCTTGACAACATGGGGAAAAAGTGGTATAATTACATAAAATATATAGAAAAAATTACCTTGACGGGCGATTTCAGAAAGGAAAAGTTGTTATGAGTGAAGAGAAACGTAGATCAAATAAGGGCAAAACAGCGTTAATGTTCGCGTTTGCGCTGACAGTTTTGACCTCTCGCGCTGCCTATGCGGCGGCTTCTGCCGTTCCCGAGCCGGGCGAAGCCCTAGGAAATGATACCGGCAAGGTTGACAAGGCTGTAAAGCAGGCAGGCGGCTGTCCTGCATACGAGTCGCTGGATACCAATGTTTATCTTGCTACGGGACAGTCATATTCTACATACAATTACTTCAATGCGCTGGCTTCCGTCAGGGAGTATGCGGTGTATGCGAGGGAATTGTACTCGAACCATGTCGAGGGAAACATTTGCGTAGAAAAGACCGACTGCACCGAGATAAAGAACACCAATGTATACGCATACGGCACTAATTCCAGCGGAGTATACAGGATCTATATTTCAAGCGTTGACGATTTTAAGAAGCTCCCCAATATCACTCTGGCTGTCGGGTCGCATTACGAGATAGTGCTCGGCTTCGACTGCGAGATATTCACATATGACAACGGTCACAAAACCGGCGTCAGAGCGGGCGGCGTTGACTACTATTTTGATGTCAACGGCGGATACGACAACATCAGCATTCGCAAAGCGACCTCTGAGGACGAATTTACGGATTTTGACAGCGTACTTAACTCTCTTGCTCATTACGGCGACGCGTTAATGAGCGACACACCGTTTGACAGGCAGGATTCTCCCTACTCCCTGAGCAGGGCTTACGACTGCATTCAGAACGGCAGTGTATCCGAGGGCGATACTATCGTTGTCAACGTTCATGCGGACGACCTCGCGCGTAACGAAACTGTTGTCAGAAGCCTGCTTGAGCATAACAACGGCGTTCGTGTTATCGTCAACGTAATAACCGACGCTGACACCAAGGAAGTTTGGTTCGGCAACGTTAATGTTCCCGACTGGACGGCAAGCGCGGGCAATGTCATCTTCAATTTCGGCAGTTATGCAGGTCACATTACCACCGGACTGAACGGCGGCGTTTTTGTTGCGCCCTATGCAACGTTCTTCAACAGCGGCAACGTTAACGGCGCGATCATCGCCGACAGAATTGATCAGTGCGGCGAGATCCATCAGGTAACCAATATCGACTACGATTTCGATATTGATGAAACAGATACAGATACCGATACGGATACAGACACGGATACCGATACCGACACTGATACCGACACCGATACTGACACCGATACCGATACTGATACGGACACTGACACCGATACGGATACTGACACAGACACAGATACCGATACGGACACCGACACCGACACCGACACCGATACTGACACGGACACGGATACGGACACCGATACTGACACGGACACCGATACCGATACGGACACAGATACTGATACCGATACAGATACAGATACCGACACTGACACCGATACGGATACCGATACCGATACGGACACCGACACCGATACGGATACCGATACTGACACGGACACGGATACGGACACAGACACC
>CAMEPN010000132.1 GCA_945931735.1 uncultured Clostridia bacterium | reverse complement strand
TTTGCCCCAGCTCTGCCGGGGCAAAAAACACTTCTATCCGCACAACTGTGCGAACCGGCGGCAAAGCCGCCGGTGAGTGCGGGCAGTGCGGATGTTCGTCGGAAAAGCCCCTTTAGGGGCTTTTTCGACGGTCTGACGGCACCGATAAGAATTACCGGTGCCGGAATAAACCATTAAGCCTGCGCAAGCTCCTTGTCCTCAAGGCTCTTTATCGCCGCGACAGCGTCCCAATAGAAGTGCTCGCTGCCGATTCGCTCGCGGAAGCCCGCTCTGTCCATCATGTCGCTTACCGCGTCCTGAACGCCCGTGAAGGATATCTGCGTTCCCTTTTCAAGCAGCTTGTTGTACAGCCGCTCAAGCTCCTGAAGCGACATATCGTCCGCCGTGGGAACGCCTCTCATTGAGAGTATGACCTGCGATGCTCCCTCAAGGCTGTTAAGCGCGGAGATGAGCTTTTCCTGCGTTCCGAAGAAAAGCGGGCCGGAAAGATATACCACCTTGAAATCCTCGTGGTGTCCCGACTTTACCTTGCCCTCAAGTCGGCTTTCGTCGATATCGCTCGTGACAACGCGCAGCTCGCAGCTCTTCACAACGAAAACCAGCATCGCTGCTATAACGCCGATAACGATAGCAATGGTGAGGTCGAACACCACCGTCGCGACCATTGTGATGGCATACTGAAGAATGGAGGACTTGAACTTCTTTTTGAAAATCGACTTAATCGAAGCCCACTCGTTCATTCTGAACGCAGTAACCATCAGCACTCCCGCCAGAGCCGCCAGCGGAATGCGCTTCATAACGCCGCCGAGCAGGAACATCGAAAGTATCAGCACCACGGAATGGAACACGCTTACAAGGCGGGTCTTTCCGCCCGATTTAATAGCTACCGAGGTACGCGCGATCGCCGCCGTCGCGGGAACGCCGCCGAGCAGCGGTATTATCATGTTGCCTATTCCCTGCGCGATTAGCTCGCGCTGAGCGTCAAGAGTTTCGCCCTTCATTTTTCCCGCGGAAGCGCCGCACAGCAGGCTCTCTATCATGCCGAGCGCAGCGATAGAAACCGCGGGAATGATAAGGCTCGTGATATGCTCAAAGTCAAACCCGCTCTTTATAATAGAACCGTCGGTGACAAGGCTCTGCGGGATATTCCCGACTTCGGCAACTGTTCCCTCTTTAAAGAATATCATGTTGACAACGAGCGCGACGATAATACCCACCAGCGAGGACGGAACCACCGCGTTCCATTTCTTCGGGTAAACCACCATAATGACAACGACCATTGCGCCGAACATGACTGCGAGCCAGTCGGGAGAAAAGCTCCCCTGCCCGTTGAAATAGGAGATTATCTTCTGTATCTGGTTTTCGCCGACCGATTTTGTCCCGAAAAAGTTGTCTATCTGACCGAGAGCAATGATTATCGCAATGCCCGAAGTAAAGCCCGTGATAACAGGCGCGGGGAGATAGCTTACAAGCCTGCCGACCTTGCACACGGCGGCAACAATGAGTATAGCGCCCGAGATAAAGCCTGCGGTAAGAACGCCCGAAATTCCGTACTGCGCGGAAACGGACAGCAGTATCGCCGCCATTGCGCCCGTAGGGCCGGATATCTGATAGGACGCGCCCGAAAGCACGCCGATAACGATGCCCGCAACTATCGCGGTGATAAGCCCCGAAGCCGCGTCAGCTCCCGAGCTTACGCCGAACGCAAGCGCCAGCGGAAGCGCTACCGCCGCGACGGTAAGCCCCGCCATAAGATCCTGAGAAAGGGACTTTGCGTTATAGCCCTTGAACTCGTTTTTAAGATCGGATAAGTATTTTTTTAACATAAATGACCTCGTTTTACAGGCGCATTTTACGCCCTTATTTTTGACAAACAAACATATTAATTATATACCCGAGCCGAATAATTGTCAATCACAAGTATTACATAAAAATGCTGTTGAAAACAAGGTCATTTATTGGTTATTGCACAAAAAACGCAGCAGATGTGTCGTTTATTCGGAGGTTATCTCCGCGGTAACGCTAAGCCTGCCAAGCGGATCGATTTTTCCCGGGATAAGGCTGTACATATCATACGCCGCCGCTTCGGTGAGGTCATAGCGGTACCAGCTGTAATCCTCCTGCGTCTGCATCCATACCATGACGCCCTGCCAGCCGTTGTCATATGCGCAGTTGTATTTCTCCGTAAGCGTCAAGCCGCACTCCTTTTCGTCGTCGTTGCTTGTTTCGCCGATAAGGCAGGGCTTGTCGGTGTCAAGACCGAACTCCTCGGGAGTTACGGTGAACGGGAAGCCGAAGTAGGGCTGCTGCCACATATAATAATGAGTGCTGTAAAAATCTATCGTGGAGTTTTCCAGCCCCGTTAGCTCCTTGAGGTAATCGTCCGCGATCTTGTCGCCCTCGTACTTATCGGAGTTATACTTTATCATCGCCAATCCGACCGTGACGGGAGTGGAGCAGGTGTCGTGTATCACCGACGCGCATTTTCCGAAGAAATAGCTTAAATCGTCCCACGCAATCTGCCCGCATTCAAGGTTCTCATGCACCCAGTCCGGTTCGTTCATAAGGTCGATAGAGAACAGGTATTCTTCCTCGCCGAAGCGCTCGCAGAACTCCTTGACATACTTCTCCGCAAAGCTGTCGCTGCCTTCCTTATTTGTTATCATCGCACGGAAATTCTCGCCCGTCGTTCCCGAGCTTTTGAAATGGTCGAACGAAAGCAGCGTCGCCATTATGTAGACATGGTGCTTCTCGGCTATCTCGAACAGCTTCGCGACATCGTCCCAGTGGCTGCTGTTGATACCCTTGACGATAACGTTTCCGTCCTCGCCCTGTTTGAACTGCACTGTTCCGCCGCCGTCGCAGTTGAGCCATATCCTCGTGGCATTGATACCGTCTGACGCAAGCTGCGCAAAGGTGCTGTCCCAGAAATCATAGTCCATGTTTCCGACAAAGTCGTTCCAGCGGTGCCACGGAGTATTTACTCCGTTAATCCAAAGCTCATTGCCGTCCACCATGAATTTATTGCCCTCGATATAAACCTTCGCGTCAGCGGTATCGGGAGTGCCGATGTTTTCGGGCACGGTGGTTGTATTATCGGATACAACGCCCGCATCGGGGGAAGCTCCGCTGTTCGAGCAGCCCGTTGAAAGCAGCATTGCCGCAGACAAAGCCACCGCTGTTATCTTCTTAATAAAATTATTCATTTCTTTACCTCTCATATCTCCGCAATGACCGCCGAACAGCCGCCCATAACCGCGGTTCCGCCGTTCACATCTGTTTCGCCTACGGAGAAAAGAACGCGCTTTGCGGCGCACTCAACAAACTCGCTCTGCGCCGACGGGTTGATTATCACCATAACACGCTGTTCGCCGCATTCGCGGATATAGGACATCGGGTAGCCGTCGGACAGCCATGTTATCTTTGCGCGGTTGTGGAGCGCAGGGTTTTCCCGCCTTACGGCGATCAGCTTCCTGACCGCGGAATAAACGGAATTTTCGTCCGCCATTTCCGCCTCCGCGTTTATTTCCTTGTACTCATTTCCGACGGGGATATAAAGCTTCTCGGCAGGCGCGGAGGAAAATCCCGCATTAAGCCCGCCGTTCCACTGCATGGGCGAGCGTGCACCCGTTCTTCCGTAGCCGCCCTCTACCGAGGTCAGCCCCTCGACATACTTCATGCCAAGCTCGTCGCCGTAATAAATGAACGGCGCACCGGGCATTGTTAGAAGAAATGCAAACGCTGTCTTAAGCTCGTCGGCGTCCAGTCTGCGCGCAAGGCGATCCATATCGTGGTTGCCCGAGGGGATACAGATAAGCCCCTTTCCGTCGGTCTTTGCGTAGTTTTCCTTGTATTTGGCGACAAACTCCGCCGCGCTGCCCTTGCCGTCCTTGGAGAAATACGGCTTGTCGCAGCGGAAAAGGTCGTTGTAGTGCGAGGGACCGAAATGCAGCAGAAAATCCATATGGAACCCGCCGAGCAGCGATTTGTCAGGCTCTCCCCATTCCGAAACGAGGACAGCTTCGGGATATTCCTTGTCAAGGAAAGCGCGGAAATCCTGCCACAGCGCAACATTGCCCTTTCCCTCGGGGTCATTCTTGACGAGCGAGCCTGCCATGTCCACGCGGAAGCCGTCGCAGCCCGCCTCGAGCCAGAAGCGCATTACGTCCTTTATCGCCTCGCGGGTCGCCAGCGGGGCGGGCGCGTTCATCGGCTGCTGCCACGGGCGCTCGGGCTTGTAATAGCCGTAATTCAGTGCAGGCTGCATCGAAAAGAAGTTGAGCGCCGCGCTTCCGTCGCGCTGTGATATACCGCGCAGACCGGGCAGCGAGCCGGTGTCCTCCCATATGGAGTCAGTCCAGATATAGCGGTCGGAATATTCGTTTTTCTCGGGTTTCATCGACTGCACGAACCACTCGTGCTTTATCGACGTGTGTCCCGGGACAAGGTCAAGGATGATATGCATACCGCGGCGGTGAACCTCGCCGAACAGCCTTACAAGGTCCTCGTTGGTACCATATCGCGGCGCGGCGGTAAGGTAATCCTGAACATCATAACCCGCGTCGCCGAACGGTGAAAGGAAGCACGGGTTTAGCCATATCGCGTTGCAGCCAAGCTCTTTAATGTAGTCAAGCTTTTCGATAATACCGTTGAAGTCGCCGATACCGTCGGAATTTGTATCGCGGAAGCTCTGCGGATAAATTTCATAGAAAACCGCGTCGTCGAGCCATTTTGCGGCTATTCTACTATTGGACATAAGAAGTTCCTCCCTTCGGAACAATACATTATTATGCTCATTCGCATAATATCTGTTAAAAAAATGCTTTATAAAGCAATTAACAAATTTATTTTATCATATTTTGGGCATAATAGCAAGCGAAAAATTTCAAAAAATATTTTCGCTTGCTCTGTTTTTACAGTATTTACCACAGAAGCACAATAAAAATACTTTTGTAATTTATAGAGTGTCACATTGACCATCCGTATCAATTATAATTATCTTAGGGACGAATGTTAAGCGGGACATTCAAACAAAAAATATTTTAAGGAGTAATTTGATATGTTTAACAATAGAACACCGGACGGAAGAAATAACATCTGCGGCGTAAAAGTCGCAAAGCTAAGAAAAAATCTGAAAATATCGCAGCGCCAGCTTGCAGATAATCTTCAGGTCATCAATCTTGACATTGACAAAAACGCAGTACAGCGCATCGAATCGGGTCAGAGATTTGTTACCGATATAGAGCTAATCTCGCTCGCAAAGGTTTTCGACGTTACAATAGAAGAGCTTCTTAATAACGACTGAAAACACTGAAACGATACGTCCCATTATAAAGAAAAACCGCGCTTTGTTCAATATTTTTGAATAAATTTTTACAATCTGGCTCGCTGTACCGAAATATAAAATACAAAATATCGACGGCTGAGTAAAATAAAAGTCTGCTGTATCTAGCATGGTACAGCAGACCTTTTTAATAAAAATCATTCGGCAAATAACCCGATGAAAATATGATCAAACCAAAGCAGAATTAATCCTCGTCAACGACGTTCACGACATAATCGATAAATAGCGTCTGAGGCTTGTTTTTCAGCCTTTTTACCTGATAGGGCGTTCTGTCGTAATATTCCACCGTCAGCTTGTACTGCTTTTCGCCCGTCGGCTCGGTAGTCCACCGCTTTATGGCGCAGCCCTCCATCAGCTTTTCAATATACTTGATATTCTCTTTTACTGCCTCGCGGATATTCTCTCCGCAAATCAAATATTCTTTTCCATTGTCAAAATGTATTGAATATGTAACCATAACGGGATTTCCTTCTTTCTGCCGTAAACGCAGATTATTTTTTACATCAAAAAATTATTTCAGATATATGTTATATATTTATTATACAATGGTAGTGATTTCTTGTCAATAAGTAAACTTTAATTATCTGTTATAAATAATAAGTAATTCTGACATATTTCAAAAACAGTCAATTTGCACAATAAAATACCTG
>CAMEPN010000131.1 GCA_945931735.1 uncultured Clostridia bacterium | reverse complement strand
CGTCGCTTGACCAGAGCCTTAAGCGCCTTAAGCTCGATTATGTCGATATTTTCTATCACCACGTTTTCGACCCGAACACGCCGCTTGAGGAAACTGCGCTCGCGCTGGACAACGCCGTGAAGCAGGGGAAGGCGCTGTACGTCGGTATCTCAAATTACAACGCAAAGCAGACCGAGGAGATAAGCAGGATATTCAAGGAGCTGCACACTCCGTTTATCTTAAATCAGCCGTCCTATTCCATGCTTAACCGCTGGATAGAGGATGACGGGCTTGACCGCTGGGCGGAGGAAAACGGCGTTGGTCTGGCGGTATTTTCGCCGCTTTATCAAGGCTTTTTGACCAACAGGTATCTTAACGGAGTGCCTGCCGATTCAAGGGTAGGCAAGGGCGCAACGTGGATAGGAAATCAGCTTGACGAGAAGATGGTGTCAAAGCTCAACAAGCTTAACAGCATCGCCGCCGAGCGCGGGCAGTCGCTTTCGCAGATGGCGCTCTCATGGGTGCTCCATAACAAGGCGGTGTCCACGGTTCTTATCGGCGCGAGCCGTCCCGAGCAGATAGCGGAAAATGCTTCCTGCATTAATCGCCTGGATTTCTCCGAGGAGGAGCTTTCCGCGATAGAAAAGGTGCTTGCCGAATAATTCGCGGCAGTCTTTCATAACATCATTGCGCCCCGACGGGGGCGCATTTTTTGTAAAAAAATATCTTTTTTTGTCATATGGCGCTTGACTTTTCGGAAAAAATATTATATAATATCACTATTCACATATGTGTACTAAAACACAATTCCGTGTGGATTAATGAAATAATGAAAGGAAATACTTCATATGGCAAACACTGCGCGCCACGATTCGGACAAAAGGGTAATCCGCACAAAGAAAGCTATAAAGGAAGCTCTTTTCAGAATAATGGAAGAAAAGGATATTTCCAACATATCCATAAGCCAGCTTACCGCGGAGGCAAACGTAAACCGCCGCACGTTCTACACCCATTACAGAAATCTCACGGATATCCTTAACGAGATAGAGAGCGACCTTGTTGCCGCGCTTAAGGAACTTGTGGATCAGTTTGACGAAAACGACGTCGAAAAAAGCACATATAATCTGTTTTTGGGACTTGATAAGCTGATAAGCGTTGACTTTGAATATTACTTCCATCTTGTTCGCGTGGATATGCGCGGAATGCTTATGCTGCGGCTGAAAAATGTCCTCAAGATATCTGCGGACGGACTTCTCGGACCGCTTTCCCTCAAGCCGGGCAGCGACGCGGCGATAGTGTCCGCGTTTATCGTCGGCGGATTTTTCAATACATATCTTGAATGGCACAATGAAGACGGAAACGGCGATATCGAACGCCATGCAAAGCTGGCGGCGACTATGGTCGGTAATTGCGTAAGAAATGCACGACAGTTGCTTCCTTGATAGAATAACGCTGACATTTGAATATTTTTATTGCGCTCTATCGGAGTGTTCCCTTAATTTAGTTTACTGTTTACGAGCAAGACCGCCGTTGAAAAATATGGCGGGAAATGCTCGGCGGAATTGACTAAGGCGGCACGCCTTGGCGCTTTTTTGCTGTGCACCGCATATTTTGTCCGTTTTTGCGGAACATAATGTAAAAGCAAGACGGAGGCACAGAAATGAAAGATAAGATATTCGGAGTTCTTCAGCGTGTGGGCAGGTCGTTCATGCTGCCGATAGCGCTTCTTCCCGCAGCGGGACTTCTGCTCGGGATAGGCAGCTCGTTCACTAATCCCACGACGCTTGAAACATACCACCTTACGGGAATAATAACCGAGGGCGGGATATTATATACAATTCTTGACATTATGAGCAAAACGGGCAGCGCAGTTTTTGACAACCTTGCGCTGCTTTTCGCTATGGGCGTTGCCATCGGCATGGCGAAGCAGGAAAAAGAGGTCGCGGCGCTCTCGGGCGCTATCGGCTACCTTATCATGAACACGGCTATTTCCGCACTGATAACCGCAAACGGCGGCATCGCCGAAATGCCCGCTAACTCAACAACGACCGTCCTCGGGATAACGACGCTCCAAATGGGCGTTTTCGGGGGCATTATCGTCGGGCTTGGCACGGCGGCGCTGCATAACAGGTTCTACAATATCCGACTGCCGCAGGTTTTGTCCTTTTTTGGGGGAACAAGGTTTGTCCCTATAATCTGCAGCGTTGTCTTTCTCGGAGTTGGCGTGCTGATGTTCTTCGTATGGCCGCTCATTCAGCGGGGGATATCCGCGCTCGGCACGCTGGTGCTCGAGTCGGGCTATGCGGGGACATGGATATACGGCGTTATCGAGCGCGCGCTTATCCCGTTCGGGCTTCATCATGTGTTCTATATGCCGTTCTGGCAGACGGAGCTTGGCGGCTCTGCGGTGATCGACGGAACAGTCGTCACGGGTGCACAGAACATTTTCTTCGCGGAGCTTGCTTCCCGTTCAACGGAGCATTTTTCCTCCTCGGCGACAAGATTTATGGCAGGAAAGTTCCCGTTCATGATATTCGGACTTCCCGCTGCGGCGTTCGCGATGTACCGCGCGGCTCGCCCCGAAAAGAAAAAGGCGGTCGGCGGTCTGCTTCTGTCCGCAGCTCTGACCTCCGCGATAACGGGCATCACCGAGCCGCTTGAGTTCACGTTCCTGTTCGTCGCGCCGCTTATGTACGGCGTTCACTGCGTACTCGCAGGTCTGTCCTATATGCTCATGCATATACTGAATGTCGGCGTCGGAATGACGTTTTCGGGCGGCGCGATCGACCTTGTTTTGTTCGGCGTGTTGCAGGGCAATGCGAAAACTAACTGGATATGGATAATCGTCATCGGACTTTTGTACGCGGTCGTCTATTATTTCGTGTTCTATTTCATGATAACGAAGCTGAACCTGAAAACGCCCGGGCGTGAGGCTGACGACGAGGAAACGAAGCTTTATACCCGAAAGGATATGCCGTCTAAAAAGAAAAACGACGTCAGTCCGCTGATATTGCAGGGTCTTGGCGGCAGGGGCAACATTTCGGATATCGACTGCTGCGCGACAAGGCTGCGCGTTACCGTTTCGGACGCGGCACTCGTCAGCGACGCGTTATTGAAGCAGAGCGGCGCGTCGGGAGTTATCCGAAAAGGAAACGGCGTACAGGTCGTATACGGACCGCAGGTGTCGGTGATTAAGTCCGCGCTGGACGAGTATATGCGCACCGCGCAGGACGAAAACGACATTCCTCCCGCGGGGACAGCGGATAACGAGCTTGCCGAGGCTAAGGAAGCGGACAAGGCGCTGCGCAGCACCGTGCTGTACGCGCACATGAACGGAACGTCTGTACCGCTTGACGAGGTGAACGACGAGGCGTTTTCGCAGAGGGTGCTTGGCGACGGCGCGGCGATAGACCCGACGGAGGGAAAGCTGTACTCCCCGTGCCGCGGAAAGGTAGTTCAGATACTCGGAAAGGGGCACGCGGTGACGCTCGAAACAGAGAGCGGCGCGGAGCTGCTGCTGCATATCGGCATAGATACGGTGCAGCTCGGCGAGGGCTATTTCAAGCCGCACGTTTCCGAGGGTCAGCGGATAGAGCGCGGCGACCTGCTTATCTCGTTCGATATGAAAGCTGTACGCGAGGCGGGTTACAGCCTTGTCACGCCGATGATAGTGTGCAATTCCGACGAGTGGTCATCGCTGAATGTCCGGGGCAGCGGCAGGGTTTCCGCGGGGAGCGATTTTATCAGACTTGAAAAATAACCTTATTGTCCTAAAAAATATATCTAAGATGATTGACACGGCGGCAAAAAAATAGTATAATGTTATTATGCGGTCGTATTGATCTATCGACCTGATTATGTTTTCGGAGGACATGGTTATGGCAATTTTAGTAACGGGCGGCGCGGGATTTATCGGCTCTCATACCTGTGTTGAACTGCTCAACGCCGGCGAAGAGATAGTCGTTATGGATAATTTCTACAACTCCAATTCGATGGCGCTTGACGGAATCAGAAAAATCACAGGCAAGGATTTCAAATTCTACGAGGCTGATATGCTGGATATCGCTGCGGTTGACAGGATATTTGCCGAGAATGACATCGAACAGGTCATACACTTCGCGGGCTACAAGTGTGTTCCCGAGAGCGTTTCAAAGCCGCTGATGTACTATTCAAACAATCTGCGCGGAACGTTCAATATTCTTGAAACTATGAAGAAATACGGCTGCACAAAATTTGTTTTCAGCTCGTCCGCGACGGTTTATGGGATACCGGAAACCGTTCCTGTCAAGGAGGACTTCCCGCTGTCCGCGATAAACCCCTACGGAAGCACAAAGCTTATCATAGAGAACCTCTGCCGTGAGATGTACAACGCTGACAAGGCGTGGACCATGATACTCCTGCGCTATTTCAACCCTGTCGGGGCGCACAGCAGCGGGCTTATCGGTGAGGACCCTAACGGTATTCCGAACAACCTTATGCCCATTGTCCTCGACAAAGCTGCGGGCAAGCGCGACAAGCTTGAGGTCGCGGGTGACGATTACCCCACCCCCGACGGAAGCTGCGTAAGGGATTATATTCATGTTGTCGACCTTGCTAAGGGTCATGTTGCGGCGGTAAAGAGGGCGCGTGCGCTTGACGGCGGCTGCCCCGCGTACAACCTCGGAACAGGCAAAGGCTATTCCGTTAAGGAGATACTGGACACCTTTGAGCGTGTGAACGGGATCGACCTCGGCTACACTATCGGCGCTCGCCGCCCGGGCGACGCGGCAACGACTTATTCCGACCCTTCGCTCGCGGAAAAGGAGCTTGGCTGGAAGGCGGAGCTGGGGATCGAGGATATGTGCCGCGACGCGTGGAACTTCCGGAAAATGCGTGAAGCGCAGACTGCGAAGGTTTGATATAGACAGTCAAGAACCCTATTGCACAATATGCCGATAATAAAAGCCGCTTTTGGTGTTATCCAAAGCGGCTTTTCGACATTGACTTTATATTGCGTTGATGATATAATAAACTCATACACCGATTAGAACTTACAGGAGGAACATATGAATCTGACAAAAGCGCTGGAATTGGAAAACAGTATGTGGAAAACTGCTCAAAACAGAGATGCCACGGGATTTTTGAAAATCGTTTCTCCGGAAGCGGTAATGGTTTGCGGCAGATACAGATGTACAGGAAAAGAGTATGCGGAAATAATCCGCTTGTTTGACTGCAAATCATATGATATAAACCGTTTTGAAATAGTTCATGAGGATACCGACTCTTTTCAGGTGCATTATATTCTGAAAATGGAAGTTGAGGAAATTCAAAATCATGACCTTGAAGGGACATTTCATATCACAACTACATGGCGTTTAACAGATGGCGAGTGGAAGGTCGTTTTTAATATGGATCAAAGGATTGAGTGACATATTTTTTCGCCGCCCACCCCGTCTTACACACGAAAACAGCCCGAGAAGCTTGCTGTCTTCTCAGGCTGTATTTTTTAGCCTTATTGCACAAGAGCTTGAGCCTGATGCGCTGCGATGAACGTTTGAAGCTCCTCAAACACTTTCCGAAAGCTTGTCGTCCTCGAAAAGGATATCGCAGAAATGCTCCTCGCTTTCGACGAAGCACAGCCCGTCCTCGCAGTATATCACGATGACCGCCGTCCCCTCTGGAAGCTCCCTGCTGTTGGCAGACACCGCATTGAAGCTGTACCTGCGCTTGCCGTGCTGAACGCTTATCGTACCGTAGCCATCGGGGAAAATGCCCTCGGTGACAGTCCCGCTCATGCCCTCAAGCTCCGCGGGGCGCGGTTCGCCGCTTTTGATAAGTCGGAAATACAGCGGCGCGAACACGGTGCTAAGCATGAAATTGAAAGCCAATGCGCCTATTACAGCCAGCGGCAGCGATATCCATCCCGCAACGCCCGCAAGATCCAGCAGCAGCCCAATGACCGAGCCGACGAAAACAAACACTATCATGCGCAGCATATTTTTCGGGAAAACGGTCTGCCATTCGATACGGCTTTTTCGCT
>CAMEPN010000130.1 GCA_945931735.1 uncultured Clostridia bacterium | reverse complement strand
TACAAATACCTTAACAACCCTGCGCGGCTGCCGCAGTATGCATTGTCGTGGTTCGACAGCGGGCTTAAGAATTACTCTCCCGCTACGCCGTCCTATGGGCTGACTAAGCGACAGTGCGGGCGCGTTGCGCTGTTCCATTATATTAAGCCGCTTTTCAAGCGGATAGGGGAAAGCATTTCCGCGTTTGCGGGAACAGACCGCTCGCTTGAGATAGTTATTACCGGAAACCTCGGCGACGCATTTTTCGGCGGAATGTTCATTGACCTTGCGTATATACTGAAATCATTGTTCGAGGATTCGTCGTATCAGTTCAAGATAAACGCTATGCTTTTCGCGGGCGACACTGCGGAGCTTTTTGAAACAGATCAGCGCGAGCTTGGCAACTACTACGCAAACACCATTATCGCCAAAAACGAGCTTGATATGTTCCAGACAAGGAAAGCGCGTTTTTCACAGCGCTATTCCGCCTCTTTCGAGGTCATTTCCGACAAGCCGCCGTTCAGCTCCTGCTTTATTGCGCAGGCTGCCGAAAATTACGGCAAGACGCTCAGCGGCGCGGCAGAGAAGATACTCTCCCGCATGGCGGTGCTGTTTTCAAAGGACGACGACGCGGAGCGCATAATGTCCTATAATATGCTCAAGCCGAACGAAAATCACGATTTCCGTTACCTTGCTTTCGACGCTCGGGTAACAGAAGTCCCTGTCGGGAAGATATTATCCTATCTCTCTGTAAAGGTTTTCACGGTGTTTAACCGCTTGCTGAACAAAAACAGCGTCGGACAGAGTAAGCTTGGGCAGTTTGCCGCGCAGGTGACGCCGAACGCGCTTTATCTCGCTTCAAAGGCGGGAAGTATCCCCGAGCTTGAATTTGACGAGAAAATAAATCCCACGTTTTCTCCGCGCGCGCTGAAGATAAGCAGCGACGGTTCGATGAAGTATGTGGAGGATTGGGTCGATAAGGTTGCTGCGCTCACGTCGGAGGGCGCGGAGAAGTGCCTGCCCGAAATAACGGACGATATAATTTCCGTCTGCGAAAACGCAAAGAACGACCTCTCAAAAGGCCCGTTCTATTCCATAGAGATCATCAAAAAGTGCCTGTCCGAGCTTCGGGTCGCGATGGCGAAGATTAAAAGCGACGCCGACGATATGCGCGATCAGCTCGAGCGCTCCCGCGGGCTTTGCAGCAGCGCATATATGAAGGTAAAGACCTCCGCGCTGTTCGCGGGCAAGGCAGCGGAGCAGTATATCGAGGAGCTGAAGGATTTCGCGGAATACAGCAGGGAATACCGCACAGCCGACACGCTTCTGGATATGTATCGCAAAATGTACGACAAATTCAACGATTACCTCGAAAACACGCTCAACAAAAAGGCGGAGCTTTTCGAGAAGATAGCCGTCAACCGCGCTGGGATAATAGATCGCCTTACCGAAGAACGCGACGACACTGTTGTCTGCGACGCCTTTTCGATGGCGGACCCGGCGGTGCGCGAAAAGCTTGACGGACTGGTCGAGAAGTTGTCCGAGGAGGCATTGGCTAAGGCATTCAAGATGTCGCATATCCTAGAGCTACCCGATGACGACGAAACCGCGCTGGCGCGTGAAATGGCGGACATAGTATGCGAGTTGTTCCGCCCGCTGCTCGGTATGAAATACAACGAAATGTGTGCTTTTTTCGGCATAGAGAACGCTATCGGAAACGGTCTTGAAAGCTGCCTTGAAGCCGCAGAGGTTTCGGTGCCTGTTTCGGACGATTTCCCGCTCAGCAGAGTGGTTTGCCCCAAGAGCACAGACATGAAGCAGATCGCCCCGCTTCGCTCTGTCCACAGGAGCATTAACTATATTTGGAATGCATCTGTCCTCAACTACACCGCGGAGGTCGTTCAGATAAAGGGCGGCGTAAAGCTTGAGGAGTTCAAGGATTACGAAAAATGGGAGAATATGCGCTACGCATATGTCAACGATTCCCTTAAAAAACACGGTATACACATTTTCAGCTGACTTATCAGAAAGAATTTCGGTATTAAATGAGATCAAACAATATATCAGACGGCGTACTTGTGTTTGACCGCTATTACAGCGCCAAGCCCCGTTTCATCACCGCGGTGCTGAAAAAGATACTGCTTTCCGGCTGTATCACGGTCTTTTGTATGCTTTATATCATGACTGAATACGATCTGCCCGCGGGAACATTTTTCGCTGCGGGCGTTTCGTTGGTGTCTGTCGCGCTTTTCTCGGTGCTGTTTGCGTTTGTGAGAAAGCGCTTTGCCATACCTGCTGTTATTCTGCTTGGCGGAGTCGCTGTATGGCTTATGCGAGGCGGACGTGACGGGCTTTGGGAAAAGTTGTCTTATTTCGCTGACGCCGCTATGCTGACCGTCGAGGGGCGCTTCCTTTTCCCGCGGGGTTATTTGTTCCACAGCGCCTCGCTGCTGACCGAGAGCAATCCTTTGTATGTCGAAGGTGTGAAGCTCGGGTTCGCGATTTTGTGCATTATCTTCGCGCTTGTTACCGCTGCAGCTGTTTCGGGGAGAGTTCACGCTCTGCCGCCCGCGCTGCTTTTTGTCGCGCTGTGCGTTCCTCCGCTTATCGGCGAAAGGCTGGAGGTCAATATCTGGCTTATTCCCGCGCTGGCATTTTTGTTCGGCGCTGCGGCGATATCGTTCGGATATTCGCAGGGGATGGTCATCGGTTCGGGCAGCGCGCGGACATACCGCAGGATCGTGCTCCGCGAAAATAAAAAGTTTGAGCAGGGCGCAAAAGAAGCTCCTTATCTCAAACGGATAAAAATGCGGGAGAACTGCTATTCAAAATACTTTTCGTCGGCAATGTACTGCGCCGCAGTATTTTCCGTTGTGGGAATGATAGCGTATTCGCTCCTCGGAAACGGAAACGGCATAGACTACACAAGTTTTTACGAATTTATCACGGGAATAGGCGACGCGTCGGGGATAACAGCTTCTCCTTTCGAGAGCGGCCCTGTTTCGGAATATTTCACCTCGCCCGAGTCCGAGCGCCACGAAACCGAAAACGGGCTGAGCATAATTTCGCCCGGGTCGGGAGAACAGAATATAATCCGCGTCACCTATACGGGCGAGCAGCCGCTTTACCTGCGCGGCGATATCGGCATTGATTTCACGGGGACGTCATGGACTTCTCCCGTAAACGAGGAACCTGTGCAGTGGAGCGCTTCGCGCCTTAAAGCGGATTACCGCCCCATTGAACAGCGCGTAGTGCGTTCGGTATTGGAGGCGTTGGGCGCAAAGTCGGACTATTATATCGAGCTGTCCGATGTTGCTATTGATTACCTCTGCGAGTCGTCGGTAGTATTCCTGCCGTCGTATACGGCGGACTACACCTACTATGGCTCGGAGATATTCGACGTTTACGGCGACGTTGTCGTGCGCGTAAATAAGGCATACGGAAATGTCAACAGAGTACAATGTACCGCGCTCGTTCCGTCATATACCGACACGGACAGCGCCTCGGATAACGGTGCTGCTGATGTTAAGGCAATATGCGATGTACTTTCCCGCGGGGGTATTACCGTGAACAGCATTTATCCCTCGGTAATAGGCGAGCTTGCCGATACCAATGGGCTTATCAAGGACTACGGCGATTATGTTAATGCGATGTATATGTCTGTTCCCGAGGATTACAGGGAGCCGCTGAAGCTGTTCCTTGAGGAAAGCGGGCTTGCGGCTGAACTGGACGAGCTTGAAAGGGAATATTACGGCGGCAGCTCCGAATACATCTATTCCTCCGCGAAGATCATAGCTGACTATCTGCGCAGCAATTACACCTACTCGCTGAGAACAGATAACGGAAGCGCGGCTCCGGTATTGAGCTTTCTCAACGAAACTCACAGCGGACACTGCGCGCTGTACGCGAGCGCTATGACGCTTCTGCTGCGCGAATCCGGCATTCCCGCGCGGTACTGCACCGGCTTTGCGGTTGACCCGTCGCGCGGCGATGGCGTTCAGACGATGCGCGCGAAAAATCTACACGCATGGGTTGAGGTCTATCTTGGGGAGCTTGGCTGGGCGACATTTGACCCGACCAGCTCGTCGGTATATCCGAGCGGAGGCACGCGTCCCGCCGAATCCGAGAGGACAGACAGCACCGAAACTCCCGAGCCGACTTCCGAGCAGACCGAATCGGCGGCGGAAAGCACCGCTTCCTCGGAGGAAATCGAATCCTCGGATACGACGGACAATTCCGAGCCGTCTGTAACCTCGGACGATGACACCCGAACAGATGAAAGCGCGGGAAAGGCTGTAAATATACTTCCGTTTATTTTGATCGCTGCGGCGGTACTTGTTGTTGCAGCGGCGGCGTGGTATTCGGTTTACAGGTACAGAGCGCTTGCAAGGTCGGCAGAGAAAGCGGTCGCAGATATGCTTTCCGGAAAAATCCCCTCGGCGCGTATTTATGAAAAGCTTCTTTCCGCCGCGGCAATGTTCGGTGTAACCCCTAAAAGCGGAGAGCTTCCCGTCGATTTCTACCGTCGTGCGGACAGTGTGTTCGGAACGCAGCTCGGACAGACGGCTGACGTGCTTGAAAGCGTGGCGTTCGGCAAAGGCGACAGCGACCGCGTAACGCTTGCGGAGCAATTTGACAAAATGTACAGAAACGCCTGTGCTTCTTCGGGCATTATGCGCAAAATTAAGCTCCGCAGACTCATCTGCCAAAAATAATTTAGAAAATTTCTAAAAATATGTTGCTTTTTCACATATAAAATGTTATAATAAGCTTGTTAAAGAATTTTCAGGACTTCTCATGGTCCGTAATATATAATGACAGTGAGGTAATTCGATATGGCTATGAGACTTATAACTCGTTCGGATTTTGACGGCCTTGCCTGCGGAGCGCTGCTGCTGTGCGCGGGCGTCGTCGATTCATGGACGTTCGCGCATCCGAAGGATCTTCAGGACGGGCTTATTCCCGTTACGGAGAACGACTGCCTTGCCAATGTTCCTTTCGTAGAAGGCTGCGGGCTTTGGTTCGACCACCATTCCAGCGAAGAAGAGCGTAAAAAATACAAGGGCAAGTACAAGGGCGAGAGCCGCATTACTCCTAGCTGCGCGCGTATTATTTATGAATACTACGGCGGCAAGGAGCGCTTCCCGAATTTCGACGACCTCATGGAGGCTGTCGACAAGGTGGACAGCGGAAACCTTTCCCGCGACGAGATACTGAATCCCACGGGCTGGATCCTTATTGGATTTCTTATGGACCCCAGAACAGGTCTTGGCAGATTCAGAAACTTTACCATAAGCAACTATCAGCTCATGGAGAAGCTGCTGAAAGCCTGCGCTTATATGACTACCGATGAAATACTCGCCATGCCCGATATTCAGGAGCGTATCGCGCTTTATAACGAGCAGACCGAGCTTTTCAAGGAAATGGTACATAAATACACCCGCGTTGAGGGCGACCTCATCATAACCGACCTGCGCGGCGTTTCTCCGATCTATACCGGAAACCGCTTCCTTATCTATTCGCTCTATCCCGAGCAGAACCTTTCCTGCTGGATAGTCGACGGTAAGGGTGGAAAGGGCTGCTCCTGCGCCGTTGGTTATTCCATACTCAACAGAACCAGCCATGTAAATGTCGGCAGCACAATGCTGAAATACGGCGGCGGCGGTCATATGGCGGTCGGAACCTGCCAGTTCACGGACGAGGAGGCTCCGTTAAAGGTGCCGCAGCTTCTCGACGAGCTTGTGAACTACGACAAGATACATAATCTGTAAACATTTATCCGCAGAGTTTTCTCTGCGGATTTTTTGTGTTTTGTGCTTAAGTATATTGCATTTTGTGCCGAAATATGTTAATATAAAGAATAGGGTATTTTACCCATAAAAAAGGGATAAGGGAGAATAATATGCCAAAGAAAACCGACATCAATAAAATCCTGATAATAGGCTCGGGACCTATCATCATCGGACAGGCGTGCGAGTTCGACTATTCGGGAACGCAGGCGTGCAAAGCGCTGAGAAAGCTCGGCTACGAGATCG
>CAMEPN010000129.1 GCA_945931735.1 uncultured Clostridia bacterium | reverse complement strand
GGTAATAGTACCTTGCCGCTTCCTTAACCGCCTGTGCTCTTTCGCTTGTTCCCGGAAGGAACGAATAGCGAGATAGTCCCTGAAAAGCAGACTCCTCCTTTTCCACACGATTCTGTACCGTGTCGGCACAGGTTTTCAAATATGAAGATGACTGTGAGGGATTATTTTCGGCTGCAACTGCTGCATGATCAACCGCTTCTTTAAAATACTTCTTGAATTCAGAGGCGCTTGCTCCTGCCTTTTCTATCAGAAAGAAGAACAAAAATTCATGCGCAAAAGCATTGTCCGGCTCAATCTCAATTACTCTTTCGGCATAATTCTGAGCTGAATCGTATTGTTTCTCTGCATATTTTTTCTGCATTAAATCAAGCCACTTATCAACCGGAGAAAGATCCTCTGCAGGTAATTCACGCTCAACGGAAGCGTCGGTGTTTATTTGCTCGTTCGTGTCAACAGCTACCTTTACTCCGCATTTCGTGCAGAAAATACTATCGTCCGGAAGCTGGGTTCCGCATTTGTGACAAAACATTGTCTCTCTCCTTGTAATTCTTTTCGTATGTTTTGAAATGATTATATCATAATATGATTTGTTTTTGGTAAGCACGGTGCTTACAGCAAAGCATTCGTTCGGGTGCTTACTATATTATAGCATTCAAACGAATGCCTGTCAAGGGCAAGTAGCGTTTGTCTGATATAATAAAATGCAGAGAGGAGTTGATACAATGCGGAAATATCAGCGTTTGCAGGATCTGCGAGAGGACAATGACCTGAAGCAGGAGGATGTCGCCGAAATACTTGGGATAACCCGTCAGCAGTATCAGCTTTATGAAAGCGGAAAACGCGAAATCAAATTCCATCAGATCATCGAGCTTGCCAGGTATTACAATGTTTCCATCGATTATATCGCCGACCTGACCAATGTGTCGACTCCGTATCACAGAAAACATGATTCTGATGAGAAATGAGCGCATAAGATAACCCCCGAAATCCGCGTGATTTCGGGGGTTACGATTTTGTCCGTAAAACGTTCGTTTTTCGAACACATTAAGATATGCGAAACTAATTTAGTTAGTTCACATTTCAGGACAAAGAAACACTCATTTTTTGGTGACCTTAATCACCACGGAATTACCTTTCTTTTCGCCGCTCTGAACCATCTGCCCCGTCTGCTTGTCGTACCAATAATAGCCCGTCCATGCCCACGAAAACTGCGTCAGCACAAAGCTAATTTTGTTGCAGTGATAGGTCTTGCCGTTTACCTCAACGCTTTCTTCACCGCATTTCTTCGCGGCAAATTCGCCTAGACCCATTGCGCCGCGGTTATTGCCCGTGCCGATTGAATAGAAGATTATCTCCTCCTGTGCGGAAGCTATGAACGCAGGCATTGCCATATCCATTGTCTGATACCACAAACCGTCTGCTATTCTGAATGTCTTGTCCTGCAGCTTGCCCTTGAATGTGCCTGTCATGTGAATGAAGCCGTCTTTTCTTTCGGCGGTGATGTCTGTGCCATCGCTGCTGCGCTTATACTCCCAGCGAACACAAGACAGGTTCTTTTCCACCACGCACTTTTCTTCGGAATACACCTCGCCGTCCGTGCTGACGGTGACAGAAATTTCGCTGTCGGTGCTGTAGCGCGAAACATCAACTGTTCTCTCCGTTCCGTCATCGGCAGTCAGCTCTATTTCCGAAACGCCCTCGGGGTAGCTGTAATCGGGGATATCGTAGGACGCAATTGCGCTTTGTGAATACACGGTCTTTCCCTTGGCGAAAACCCTGTTGATAAGCCGTATGTTGGAAATATCCTCGGCGGGGTTCTTGTCCAGCAGGATAAGGTCTGCTTCCATGCCCGTTTTCGCTAGTCCCTTTCGGTCGGCAATTCCGAGATGTTCAGCACCGTTTTTGGTGGCGAGGACTATTGCCTGCATTGGGGTCAGCCCCGCTTCAACATAATACTCCAGCTCACGCTGAACAGACTCCTCCGTGCCTGCTTCAAGCATGGTGTCCGTTCCCATTGCCACGGGGATTCCTGCGTCATAAATGAGCTTCAGGTTGTGGATGCTGTTGGTAAGGCGGTTGGGGTCGTTCTCGTAGGTCATGGCGTTCACGGTGGGGACAAACCTTGCGCCGCTGTTCTTCCAGAGCTTCAGAATATCATCGTCAGCGCTTAACGACTCGTCAAGAATGCCGTGCTCGATTCCGTATATTCCCGCCTCAAGAAGTTCCCTTACATCGTCCTTGTAGAAAACGTGCGCCGTTGTGTTAAGCCCGTTCTTTTTGCCCTCGGTGATTATCTGCCGCATACGCTCTTTGTCCAGCTTTTTCAGGGGTACTACCTTTCCGAAATACAAGTAATCGCTGCCCTGATAGGTCATTTTGAGGAAATCAACGCCTGCCTTTTTCAGCTCCGCAACGCCGTTTGTGACATCTTCGCCGTTGCTCACCTCGATAGCCATTTCTTTTCTCATCCATGGGTTATCTCCGCCCAGCGTGTTCGCGGGGTGTCCCTCGGGGGTGGTGAAATTCGGACCGACTATCAGCAGCTCCGGACCGATGATTTTCCCTTTGCGGAGCATATCCCGCAGCTTATACGCGAAATGCCGCGGAGCGCACATATCCTTTATGGTAGTCACGCCGTAGGGGAATACGCCCTCCGCGAATATCTGCGGTATTTTCTCTGCCAAAAATCTGTCGCTGTCCTCTTCGCTGCGGCTGTTCATTCCCTGAATATGTACATGGCTGTCAATAAGCCCCGGCATGAGCGTTTTGCCCTCGCCGTCAATTATCTGAACGCCTTTTTTCACGATAGGCTCGGCTGATATTTCTTCTATGATACCTTTAGAAACATACACATTCCGATTAAATACTTCCGTGCCGTCGCCCGTGATGATATGCACATTTTTGATGATAAAGCTGTCTTTTTTGTTCTTGGGGCGACCCAGAAATTTGATAAGAACAAACAGCACTATCGCCGCGCCTATTACCATCTGAATAAACCCGATAAGCGGAATCCCGAATACAGTTGGCATTTTTAATCACTCCTCTTCCTTTTTTGATTTGAAAATCTCGTCGCCAATACTCTCGATTATGTCGGATTTCAGTATCGCAATTCCTTGGTTTTTGTCACAGAGCACAACAAGAGAATCGCCGGGCTTGATGTCAAACATATCCCGCGCTTCCTTTGGAATCACGATTTGACCCTTTTCCCCGACCTTGCATATTCCTACATACTTATCCTTTTTCATACTTTGCCCTCCGAGTGGTATTAGTTATACTTTTCATACTTATTATACTCAGATGATTAAAGATTGTCAATACTTTTTTATCATATCCTGCTGTAGAGGAATTGCAGGATATGCTGCGTATCGGTCGCAGCAAGGCGTACCAGCTGCTAAGGAGCGGACATATCAAGGCATTCCACGACGGCAGAGTTTGGCTTATTCCGAAGAAGTCTGTGATTGAATATGTAATCGGTCGGTGCGGCTGATATATAAAAAACGAGGCAAGGGCGTAATGCTCTTGCCTCTGTACGCTTAAATCACTAAATATTCATAGATTGTGTGAAAATTATCACACAATTATAGAAAATATCGTGATTTATCCTTGACTTAAGAGTAAAATGAGGGTATAATGATTATATGGGGGTGAGCTTATGAAACGATTCGTACTGGATGAGCTTCAGAAATGGAAAGGCTCAAAACGCAGAAAGCCGCTGATAGTCAAGGGCGCACGTCAGGTCGGCAAAACATGGGCGCTTCAGGAGTTCGGGCGAAGCTTCCCGGACGGTTACGCTTATTTCAACTTCGACAAGGAATCCGAGTACCGGCAGTTTTTTCAATCAACAAAAGATGTCCGCCGCATATTGCAGAACCTCGCAATGGCAAGCGGACAGAAGATAACTACGGACACGCTGATAATCTTTGACGAAATACAGGCTTGTTCGGAGGCTCTAAACTCGCTGAAATATTTCTGCGAGGACGCTCCGGAATACTTTGTGGCAAGCGCGGGTTCGCTTCTGGGAATAAAGCTGTCGCAGGGCTTCCCGGTTGGCAAGGTGGACTTTCTGGAAATGGGTCCGATGACGTTCATGGAGTATCTCCTTGCGGACGGAGCGGAAAATCTCGCAGAATATCTGTCGGGGATAAACGAGATAGCTGCAATACCTGACGCATTCTTCAATCCGTTGGTCGAAAAGCTGAAAATGTACTTCGTGGTTGGTGGAATGCCGGAGCCTGTTCTTGTCTGGACAGAGGACGGTGACATCAAGGAAACCGACCGTGTGCTGTCGGATATTCTGATGTCCTACGAGAACGATTTTGCCAAGCATGCTGACCCGACTGACGTTCCGAAAATTCAGCTTATCTGGGACTCTCTGCCGTCACAGCTTGCACGGGAAAACAAGAAATTCCTGTACAGCGCAGTAAAGGACGGCGCACGGGCAAGGGAGTACGAGAATGCCCTCAACTGGCTCTACAATGCGGATTTGGTGCGTAAAACATTCCGGATAAGCAAGCCTGGGCTACCGCTGTCTGCTTACGACGACCTGACAGCTTTCAAAATCTATATGTCAGATGTTGGACTGCTCCGTAAGCATTCTCACCTTGCTACCAGCGCTTTTGCTGAGTACAATCGGCTGTTCACGGAATTCAAAGGTGCGCTTACAGAGAATTTTGTTCTGCAAAGCCTGTCAAGGCAATTTGAAACAGCGCCGAGATACTGGGCGGAAGCTCCCTATGAGGTGGATTTTGTTGTCCAGCTTGATAATGACATAATTCCGGTGGAATGTAAGGCAGGGACAAATGTGAAGTCAACCAGCCTGAAAAAGTACTCGCAGCAGTATCAAGAGCAGACTCCGCTTATGGTGAGATTCTCGCTGATGAACCTTTCTCTTGACGGAAATTTGCTGAATATCCCGCTGTTTCTTGTTGACAGAGCCGGGGAGCTTATTCGCTTGGCGTTATCCAAATAAACAAAATGCGGCTCAGAGTACACGCTCTGAGCCGTTTGCTTTGTTAAGACAGGGGAATCCAAAAAGGTAACCTGTTTTGCTGTTCCGAGATGGTCCATTTCAAAACAGTTCGGGATGATTATCCAATGAATCATCTTCTGTTATCTCACGGACTACACGGCATGGCACACCTACCGCAAGCGAATTTGGCGGAATATCTCTTGTTACTACACTTCCAGCACCGATAACGCAACCCTCGCCGATAGTAACGCCTCCGCATATTGTGACATTACCTGCAAACCAACAGTTGCTGCCAATAGTTATGGGTTTTGCGTATTCTTTGTCTGTAGCAGTGCCGTCTTGCTTTACATACTGATTTCTGTCCTGCCAACGAAGCGGATGTATAGGGGTGAGAAGCGAAACATTCGGGCCGACGAAAACATTATCGCCAATTGTCACGGGGCAACAATCAACGCAGGTGAAGTTGAAATTTGCATAGAAATTCTTTCCAACCGATGTGAAGCAGCCATAATCGAATTGAACAGGCCCTTGAAAATAACAAGGGAAATGCTATAAGCCGTTCTCATTTTTTAACGGTGCAACTCCCGAAAACGGATATAAGCCATCAACACCATATACCATAGCCATATATGAAAACCCATACTCGTTTGACAATGAAAATTGGGCAACTCTTTGGGTAAAAAAGCGGTGGCGGTGATAATATGAGGTCGATAAAGCTTCGCAAAAAGCCATCTTCAGGGCAATGGTTCTTAAACGACATTCAATGTCTTTCTGATATAAGAGTGCCCGCAAGTGAAGATCCCTGGGCGTGATGGAAATGAAAAGTCAGATATATTATTGTTGCGGACAGCATAAAAAAGTGAGGCGAAAAAGGAGTGAAAAAATCTATGGGCATGGCACTATTGATCGCACTGGCGGTTCTGGTCGTGCTTGCGCTGGGTGTTTTTGTGTACTTTAAGTTCTTTGTCTTGGCGTATGACAAGGACGGCATGGTGTATCAGGCACAAGGCGGACCGCACTTGTGCAATCCGCCACACAGCGATGACGATG
>CAMEPN010000128.1 GCA_945931735.1 uncultured Clostridia bacterium | reverse complement strand
CTCGTTGCGGCAAGACTGCTCTGCGCGGTTTCCCCGAGGCACAGCTACGAAGCCGTGACCGCCGAGCTTGACTGCAGCGGCGAAAAGTTCACCGCACGCGGAAAGACTGTCACTGCGGGCGGGTGGAAAGACCTCAACACGGCGGCAAAGTCCCGCCTTAAAGGAATAGACGCCTCCGCCGACGAGGACGACGAGGAGGAAAAGCTCGGCGGAAAGCTGCCGAAGCTGACCGAGGGCGATGTTATCACCGTGAAGTCCGCGAAGCCCGTCGAGCACAAGACAACTCCCCCGAAGCGCTACACCGAGGATATGCTGCTCTCCGCAATGGAGCACGCGGGCAGCGACGATTACAATGACGATGACGACGTGGAGAAGAAGGGGCTGGGCACGCCCGCGACCCGCGCCGCGATTATCGAAACGCTCGTTAAGCGGCAGTACGTCGAGCGCAAGGGCAAGCAGCTCATTCCTACCGACAAGGGCGTGCGCGTTATCGACGTTGTTCCCGAGAACGTTAAATCCGCGAAAATGACCGCAGAATGGGAAACGGTGCTTCAGCAGATTGCTCGCGGTCAGGCGAGCGACGAAAAGTTCCTCAGCGATATCACGGAGTTCACGCGGCAGCTCGTCCGCGACAATTCCTCCGCCGAAAAGCGCGAGAGCAACCCGTTCAGATTTTCAAGGCTTCCGCTTGTCGGGAAATGCCCCAAATGCGGCAAAAATGTCTACGAAATGCAGAAAAGCTACTCCTGCGAGGACAGCAGGGGCAGCTGCGGCTTCTTCTTTATGAAAGAGATGTGGGGCAAGGAGGTGTCCCCGACGCAGGCGAAGCGTATCGTCGAAAAGGGCAGCTCCATCACGCTCAAGGGCTTCGTTACAAAGCGCGGCGACACGGTCAGCGGAAAGCTTGTGCTGGGCGACGACTTCCGCGTGCGCGTTGAGATAGAGAAATAAGGGTGCATTATGAAAATTGTCAAGCCGCGGTTTTATGATGATTTCGGGTGCATTGCCGACAAATGCACTGACAACTGCTGTATCGGCTGGGAAATAGACATCGACCCCGCCGCAATGGCTCGATTCGGCAAGGCGGAGGGCGCGTTCGGCGAAAAGCTCCGCTGCGCGATAATAAACGGGGAGCAGCCCACCTTTGCAAACACTGCGGGAGAGCGCTGCGCGCTGCTTCGCGAGGACGGGCTGTGCGAGCTTGTGCTGAACATGGGAGAGGACGCGCTGTGTGATATCTGCGCGCTCCACCCGAGATTTTTCGGCAGGTACAACGATATCGAGGAAGCAGGGCTGGGGCTGTGCTGCGAGGAGGTCTGCCGGCTTTTGTTTTCGGACAGCTCTCCCCTCTCCTTTGTCGAGGAGAACACTGAAGAGCCGTCGTTCGACAACTGCGACGAGGAGCTTCTCTGCGCTGTCCTTTCGGCTAGGGAGCGGGTTTTCGCGCTGCTTCGGGACAGGTCGCTCCCGCTCGGGGAAAGGCTGCGAAAATGCGCCGCGTTTGTCCGCGCCGCGCAGTGTTCCCTCGATAACGGCAGCCCGCTGCCCGAAAATGTCCCCGAAACGGCAAAACTGACCCCGAACGAACGCCGAGAAACTGTCGCCGCGCTGCTTAAGCTGCTGAACGACGGCGAGCCGCTTAACGACGAATGGACGAAAAAATCGTCAGAGCTGCTGTCCCGCGCCGACGAGCTGTACAACGCGCTCCCGCGTTTTTTTGAGGAAAACCGCGGAACCCTATGGCAGTACGAGCATATCGCCGTATATTTCGTGTATCGGCATTTTCTGACGGGAGCGTCGGACGGGGAGATCGTTTCGGGAATGGGGCTTGCCGCCGCAGCGGTGCTTTCGGTCGCGCTGGCGGACTGCATGACATGGCTGGACAGCGGCTCGCTCTCCGAATGGGACAGGATCTGCAATGTCAAGCTGTATTCAAAGCAGACGGAATATTCCGAGGAGGTCGAGCAGCAAATGCGCGACGCTTTCTGGGATATCCCCGAGCTTGACCCCGAAAAAATTGCGGGGTGTGTTCCCGAATAAAAAATACGCTTTGAAAGTTTTTTTGATAAAATTAACGGCACCGCAAAAAACGGTGCCGCTTTTATTATTCCTCGGGTTTAAGTTTATTCTCAACAAATTCAAAATCAATAAATCCGCCGTTTACGTTTACGGAAACGCACTTGACCCTCACCCTGTCGCCGACGGTGAAAATGCTGCCATCGGCCGCGCCCGTGAGTATCACGCCGTGCTGCACCTCGTATTCGCCAAGCGGCAGGTGCGCGACGGAAACCATGCCCTCGACCGTGTTCGCGAGGGAAACGAAAACTCCGCTCGGGCTTACCCCCGAGATAAACCCGTCGTATTCCTCGCCGATATGGTTCTTCATATATTCCGCCATATAAAGGTTCTCGCACTCGCGCTCGCAGCGCACCGCCGAAAGCTCGGTGTTGCTCGCCTGAAGCGCCGCCTTGAACGCGAAGTCGCTGTATTTCTTGCAGAGCTTTTCGGTGCTCAGCGCATATACATAGTCGGTCAGAATGCGGTGTATCGACAGGTCAGCGTAGCGGCGTATCGGAGAGGTGAAATGCGCGTATTCGGGCATGACAAGCCCGTAATGCCCGAGCGGCTCGTCGGAATAGCGCGCCTTCATCATCGTGCGCAGGACGATGCGGTTGATGACCTCGTAGCGGTCGCTGTCCTTGTTATCGCTGATTATGCGAGCAAGGTCTGCTGCGGCAGCTTTCTCGGTTATCCCCTCCGGATTTATCCCGAGCGCGGTCAGCGTTTCGTTCAGCGCGATCAGCTTCTCTGCGGCGGGCGCTTCGTGAACGCGGTAAACGAACGGTATCTTTTCCTTCATCGCGAGCGCAGCCGCAGCGTTGTTCGCCATCAGCATGAACTCTTCTATTATCCGCTCCGCAACACCGCGCTCCCTCGGCTTAACGTCGATGCACACGCCGTTTTCGTCGGTGATTATCTTGCTTTCCGTGGTGTCTATCTCGGGCGCGCCGCGATCCTTACGGTTCTTTTCGAGCGTCTGCGCCAGCTCCAGCATAATCGGTATGCGGTCGATAACGCGGGAATATTTCTCCTTTACGGCGTCGTCGGCAGTCCCGTCGATTATCGCGTTGACCTCGGAATAAACGCCCTTTACGCGGCTTCTGATGACGGATTTTTCAAAGCGGTAGCTAAGCAGCTTTCCGTCCGTGCTCACCTGCATAAGGCAGGAAAACGCCAGCCTGTCAACGTTCGGGTTAAGCGAGCAAATTCCATTGGACAGCTCTTTCGGAAGCATGGGCACGACCATGTCCGCGTAATATATCGACGTTCCGCGGAAGAACGCTTCCTCGTCGAGCTTGCTTCCCTTTTTAACATAATGGGAAACGTCGGCGATATGCACGCCGAGCTTGTATCCGCCCTCGACCCGCGCAATGCTCACCGCGTCGTCAATATCCTTTGTGTCAGCGCCGTCTATCGTGAAGATAGGCTCGCCGCGCAGGTCAAGCCTGCGGGAAACCTCATCGGGATCAGGGTCGTCGATATCAAGCTTAGACGCCTCAAACAGCACCTCGTCGGGGAACTCGGTGTGAAGCCCGTTCGCAAGCATATACGCCTCGGCGCCCGCGCGCGCGTTTTCGCAGGAACCAAAGCTGTCCTCTATCGCGACAGTGTGGTCAAAATGGCTCTCGCCGCGCTTCTTTATTGAAAATACGACCTTATCCCCTACCGCAAGCTGCTTCTTCCCTGCCTTTGCGATAACGAGCGGCTCGCCGCAGAGCTTATCCGGCATGACCATAAGCCTATTTTTGTCCGCAACGATTACGCCCGTGAGCAGCATATCGCTTTCCTTTATGACATCAAGAACGACTGCCTCTGCGCTGTGATGATTAAGCTCGTCCGCTTCGCATATTTTCTTCGCGAGAACGATATCGCCCGGAATAGCGCCCATCATATCGCGCCCGCGCACGAAAAATTCCTCGGGGACATCGCCCTGCCTTGTCATAAAACCCGACTTTGGCGAAACGCGGGTTATTACCGCCTCAAAATAATCGTCGGGGGACTTTATGCGCCATACGCCTTTTTTATTCGTAACATCGCCGAAGCGCTTCATATCGGCAAGCGAGTCCGCGAGCTTCTTTGCGCCCTTTTTCGGAAGCTCAAGCGCCTTTACGAGTTCCTTTTCGGACATACCGTCCGCGCCCGCCGAAAAAAGCGCGGCGATAATACTTGTTTTAAGTCTGTTCATACAATATCCTTTCGCAGTGCTGCGTTTTTAGTATTCCCTGTTGTCAATGGATTTAACATAGAATTAACAAAAAGGACAGGCACTATGACCTGTCCGTATTTTTTTATTCAGCCGCAGAAGTATCTGCCGTATCCGCTGCGCCCGAAGCGTCAGCCTCGGATGTGACCGAATTTGTATTGTCCGCCGTTCCCTCGGCTTCGACCGTTACCTCGCTCACTGTTGTGTCAGAAGCATCTCCCGAGGTTTCGGAGGTGACAGTGCTGGTCACTGTCGACGAAGTATCCGAGCCGCTGTCCTTGCCGCCGAAATAAACGTTGATTATGTTTACCGCAAGCGCAAGCACGAAGAAAACAACCGCAGCTGCTATCGTCGCCTTGTTAAGCATAGCTTCCTTTGTTCTGCCGGCGTTCTTCTGATAGAAGCTGTCCGAGCTTGAACCCGAGATCGTCTGCGACATCTGGGTCTTTGTGTCCTTCATAAGAACCACTATAACGATAAATACGCAAGCTAAAATCAGTACGATCGCGCTGATTATCTCAAAAATTCCCATTAGCTGAAATTCCTCCGAATTACAAAATAAATATGTAGTATTTGCTACATTGTTATACCATACCATAGAATTATACCATACTATAATAAAAAAAGCAAGTAGTTTTTAAAAATTTTCAAAGTTTATTTTCAAAAAAGCATATCAGCGCGAGGCAAAGAAAAAAGGGCTGCCGAACTGACAGCCCAAAAGGGAAAGGGAGCGGGATATCTTAAAGCGAGAATCGCTTTAAGTCAATGTTTCATCTGCGGAATGCTCCGCAGCGATGACACCCGCTGTTCAATACACGCTATCAAACGTTGAACAGCAGCTCATCGTATGTAGGATACGGCCAGTAGCTCTCTCCTACGATGGTTTCAAGCTCGTCTGCAACAGCGCGCAGGCTCTGCATATCAGCAAATACCTCGTCGTGGTAGTAGCGCGCCATCTCAAGCGGATCTGCGATATCCTGTGCCTTAACAACAGCGTCGGACAGTGCGTCAGCCTTTTCGCTGAGAGCAACGGTGAGAGTATTTACCTTCTTAGCCATCTCGACCTCAACGGTAGGCTCTACGCCGACAGCCTTCTTGCTTGCCGCCATATCGCATACGTCCTTGGCAAACTTCATAACAGCAGGCAGGATCTCTGTCTTTGCCATATCGGCAGCCGTAAGAGCTTCTATATTGATAACCTTGGAATAGTTCTCAAGCTGGATTTCTTCTCTGGAGTGAAGCTCAACCTCGCTGTAAACGCCGAACTTTGTGAACAGCTTTACGTTCTTCTCGGCAGTCAGGCAAGGAATAGCGTCAACAGTGGACTTGAGGTTAGGCAGACCGCGCTTTTCAGCCTCTACGAGCCACTCGGGACCGTAGCCGTTGCCGTTGAATATAACTCTCTTGTGCTCCTTGATGTTCTTTACGAGCAGGTCATGCAGCGCGGAGTTGAAATCTTCAGCCTTCTCCAGCTCGTCCGCAAATTCTGTCAGAGAGTTCGCAACGATGGTGTTCAAAACGGTGTTCGGACCTGCGATGTTCAGGCTGGAGCCTGCGCTTCTGAACTCGAACTTGTTGCCGGTGAAAGCGAACGGAGAGGTTCTGTTTCTGTCCGTTGTATCCTTCGGGAAGTTGGGCAGAGAGGAAACGCCTACGTTGAACATTGTATGACCGGAGGTGTATTCCTTGCCCTCTTCGAGAGCTTCGATAACGTTCTCAAGTTCTTCGCCGAGGAAGATAGAAATGATAGCGGGAGGTGCCTCGTTTGCGCCCAGT
>CAMEPN010000127.1 GCA_945931735.1 uncultured Clostridia bacterium | reverse complement strand
TCCCCAGAACGGCACAGCCGCGTCCTTTATATTATACGGCAGCTTTCTGATAAAGCAGCATACCGCGTCCGTCAGCATACATAATGCGACGCTCAGCGCGGCGACGAGCACGACGCGCATTCCTTGCAGGAACGCGGCGGGGATAAGCAGCGCCGCCATGAAAACAAGCCGTTCGAGATATATCTTCGAGGGCGAGCGCGTGGAAACGTTAGACATCGGTTATTCCTTTCAATGGAGGAGTTATATGGATATAGAACCTGTTTTCGGCGTTGTGTACAGGATATGCCTGTCCGCCGAGGAATGTTCGGATAAAAAGCTTGCGTCGGTTATAAGGGAGCTTTCCGAGGAGCTTGACGCAGACGGGGACGAGATATCCTCGGCAGAGCGGCTTTACCGCAAGGGCGGAGGCTGCGTGATGTACCTAAGGCCAAAGCACGGAGAAGCCTGCCCGGAGGGCGCGCTGTTTGCCGCGGACATAAGCGGGAGCGAAGCGCTCGGCGGGTGGTGCCGCGCGATAGTTGCCGCGGGACTTCACCTCAGCGGAGATATCCGCGTCTACGCGGGAAAAAACGGCGGCTACCGGGCGATAATGCGCGACCCGCCGCTCCGCGCGGAATATATCTGCCGCGAGTTCGGCGAATACAGCGAGATAACCGAGCTTTTCGCGGCGCGCTCCGCCGAGCTTCTCTGCGAAACCGCCCACGGAGAGGAGCTTGAGCTTCTTGCGAAGATATTGTAGCGCGGGAGCGCATTTCCCCGATTTATCACTGCTTTGCTGTTCCCAAGCGGCAATGGTTTTATTGTCAAACCGCACCGCCACAGCAGAGCGGAAACTGAAATTACAAGCCCTTGAGCAGGCGGTTTGCCGCCGCCATGTCGTCTGCCTTAAAAAGACCCGTGCCCGCGACGAGGACATTCGCGCCCGCTTCCCTTACTATGGGAGCAGTCTTTGCGTTTATCCCGCCGTCGACCTCGATATCAAGCGCGGGGAAGCCGTTTTCGTCGGCAAACCTGCGCAGCGCCGCGACCTTATCCGTTGTTTCGGGGATAAAGCCCTGCCCTCCGTAGCCCGGCTCGACCGTCATAACGAGCACCATGTCACACAGCGGGAGATACTCATAGACGCGCTCAACGGGAGTTGCGGGCTTAACCGCCAGTGCGGACTTCATGCCCCTCTCGCGTATCAGCTTAAGCGCCGCAGCAATGTCGCAGTCGCTTTCTATGTGGATATCCAAAAGGTCTGCGCCCGCGTCGGCGAAGTATTCTATCTGCTTGAACGGCTTTTCGACCATGAGGTGCGCGTCGAGGAACATATCCGTCGCCGCCCTCACGCATTTGAGGACAGGCGCGCCGTAGGTTATCTGGTCGACGAAAACGCCGTCCATCACGTCGAAATGTATCCAGTCGACGCCCGCCTCGCGGCAGCGCGCCGTTTCCTTTGAAATATCCGCAAGGTCGCAGGCAAGCAGCGACGCGGAAGTCAATGTATCTATATATATCAGTCCCTTTCATAACAGGGCGCAATGACCCCATATATTATATATTGTATAATAAACGGGATTTTAAGTCAAGAACCTGAGCGGGATTTTCGGATAAATTTTTTCAAGTGCGTTAAAATGTCATAAACACGGGCAGAATTATGCGATATATTTGTGTAATTTTATGAGCGCTTCAAGCCGCGAAAAGGGTTGAAAAAAGGCGACGTTCGTGGTATAATAATAACACTATAACCTATGCACCGCTTATCATTTGGGCGGTATTTATTGCATATAGCACCGCTTGTGGTTTGAGCGGTGCTATGCTATAAACAAAGAACAGGGTACCGCCAAAGGCGGACAGGAGAAAGTGAGGATAATTAAAATGCTTAACTGCAATTACAGCGAAAAATTTGTCAAAGAGGGACTGACCTTTGACGACGTTCTGCTCATTCCCGCGAAGAGCGACGTTACTCCCAACATGATCGATCTTTCCACATATCTCACAAAAAACATCAAGCTTAACACTCCTATAATGACGTCCGCTATGGATACAGTAACCGAAAGCCGCATGGCTATCGCGATCGCGCGCGAGGGCGGCATTGGAATAATCCACAAGAACATGACTATCGAGCAGCAGGTCGACGAGGTAGACAAGGTAAAGCGCAGCGAAAACGGCGTCATCGTAAACCCATTCTTCCTCTCTCCCGAAGACAGCGTTTCCGATGCGGACAAGCTCATGGGCAAGTATAAAATATCCGGCGTTCCGATAGTTGAGAACGGAAAGCTCGTTGGCATATTCACCAACCGCGACCTCCGCTTCATCTCCGACCCGAACCAGAACATCGGCGAGGTAATGACAAAGGAAAACCTTATCACCGCCCCCGTCGGCACGACGCTCCCGCAGGCGCAGGAGATACTCAGAAAGCACAAGATCGAAAAGCTCCCGCTGGTTGACGAAAACGGCTTCCTTAAGGGACTTATCACCATAAAGGATATCGAAAAATCCGTTCAGTACCCGAACACCGCGCGCGACAAGAGCGGCAGACTTCTCTGCGGCGCGGCGATAGGCATTACACCCGACGTGCTCGACAGAGCCGGCGCGCTCATCAAGGCGCAGGTCGACGTGCTCGTCCTCGACTCGGCGCACGGCCACAGCAAGAACATCATGACCACCCTTGACAAGATAAAGAACGCGTTCCCCGACACTGCTGTTATCGCGGGCAACGTTGCGACCGCTGCGGCGGCTGAAGATCTCATCAAGGCGGGCGCAGACGCCGTTAAGGTCGGAATAGGCCCCGGCTCTATCTGTACGACCCGTATCGTCGCAGGTATCGGCGTTCCGCAGATCACCGCGGTTTACGACTGCGCGTGCGCGGCGGCCAAGTACGGCGTTCCCGTTATCGCGGACGGCGGTATCAAGTATTCCGGCGATATCGTTAAGGCTCTTGCGGCGGGCGCAAACGTGGTCATGCTCGGCTCTCTGCTTGCAGGCTGCGAGGAGGCTCCCGGCGACGTCGAGATCTATCAGGGCAGAAGCTTCAAGGTATACCGCGGCATGGGCTCTCTTGCGGCAATGAAGAAAGGCTCTGCGGACAGATATTTCCAGGACAAGAACAAGAAGCTCGTTCCCGAGGGCGTCGAGGGTCGTGTTCCCTACAAGGGAAGCGTTGCGGACACCGTATTCCAGCTTGTCGGCGGTATCAGAAGCGGTATGGGCTACTGCGGCTGCCCCACTATCCCCGAGCTTCAGGAGAGAGCGGAATTTGTCAAGATCACAGGCGCGGGTCTTAAGGAATCTCACCCTCACGACATCTACATCACAAAGGAAGCTCCGAACTACTCGGCAAGCATTTGATGAACATAATATTAAAGGGGCGGCGGAAATGCTGCCCCTTTACCCCCTTTTTGATCTGAATTTGTTTGGTTTTTCGCTGTTTATCTGTTAAATTGAATTTTTGTATTGTCACTTGGGGGGATTTTAGGCTCTGCCTTGAAACTACTTTTCTTGTCAAATTGAATTTGTCGTGTTGTCACACAAGAAATTCAATTTAACAAAGAAACAGCAATAAACACACCAAATACAAAGCAAAAGGGGTCAAAATGGAAATTATCCCCTTTAAATCAACGGCAGCTTCCTCTCCAGCGGCACTACTGTGCCGTTTCTTATCTGCCTTAAATAGTCATCGGGAGAGTTTATCGGCTCGGGCACCGAAATGCCGCCGCCGAAAAGCTTGTCAAGGTGGTGGGAGTCGGACCCGCCCGTTTTCGGCAGACCGTACATATCTGCATAGATGTCCGCGCGGCGGTTGTAGAAGTTGTTCGGGTTGTGGCTCGCGTTTATTACCTCTACCGCGTCAATGTCGTCGGGGTAAAGGCTGATGTGGTGGATATAGGGGTCGCCGCGGAACGGGTGCGCGTGAACGATGAAGCCGCCGAACGCGCGGACAGTGCGGAACAGCTCCCGCTCGTCTGAGTGCATGAGCAGCTTCTCGTTCGCCTTTATCCAGTCCTTGTCAATGCCGTAAATGAGGAAATCCGAGCTGTAAACGCAGAATTCCACCCCGAAAAAAACCTTAAGCCCGATCCTGTCGCCCGTTTCCTTCGCTATCTCGTAGCCGCGGCAGTATTGGTCTACACGCTCGTTCCACGGCAGGTCGCGCGGGACGGACGTGTTGCCGTTGAAGAAGTGGTTGGTGACGAAAATGCCGTCGTAGCCCGCCGCCTTGTGCGCCTTTGCCATTTCGTCGGCAGGAGCGCTCGAGCAGGCGCTCCCCTCCCTTGTGTGAAGATGCGTTTCGTATTTGTACATTTTTTTGTTCTACCTTTCTCTTGTCCTTTGTTCTGCGTCAGTGCGCGTCAAACCATGTCTTCCCCGTTTTCGCCTCGGCGGTAAGCGGGACAGCAAGCTTTACTGCGCCCTGCATTTCCTCGGTGAGTATCGCCGCCGCCTTTTCCGCAAGCCCCTCCGGCGCTTCCACGATAAGCTCGTCGTGGACCTGCAATATAAGCCGCGCCTCGGGCAGCTCCCGCTTCAGCCTGCGGTATACCTTTATCATCGCCGTCTTTATTATGTCCGCGGCAGTTCCCTGTATCGGCGTGTTCATCGCAATGCGCTTTCCCAGCGCTTTAACCGTCTTGTTTGCAGCCAGTATCTCGGGGATAAATCTTCTGCGCCCGAAAAGCGTGACCGCGTAGCCGTCCCGCTCGGCGCTCTTTGTAACGCGCTCCATGTACGCGCGCACGCCCGAAAAATGCTGCAAATAGCCGTCGATATACTCCTTCGCTTCCTTAACGCTCGTGCCGATGTCCTTTGCGAGGGAAAACGCTCCTATCCCGTAGACAATGCCGAAATTGACCGCCTTTGCCTTGCGGCGCATATCCGCGTCCACCCACTCTATCGGCTGCCCGAAAACGCTCGCGGCAGTTTCCGCATGGATATCCCTGTTCTCGCGGAACGTTTCTATCATCACCTTGTCGTCCGCAAGCGACGCGAGTACGCGCAGCTCTATCTGGCTGTAATCCGCGTCGACAAGCAGCTTGCCCTCTCCCGCCGTGAAGAATTTTCTGAAATTCCTGCCTATCTCCGTCCTTACGGGGATATTCTGTATATTCGGCTCGGCAGAGGAAATTCGCCCCGTGCGGGTGTCCGTCTGCTTGAACGTCGTGTGCATACGCCCGTCCTCGGAAACGCACCCCTCCAGCCCCTTGACATAGGTGTTGTACAGCTTGGTAAGCGTGCGGTATTCGATTATCAGCGGGACGATAGGGTGCTTGTCCGCAATGCCCTCCAGCGTTTCCGCGTCGGTGGAGTAGCCCGTGCTGCGCTTCTTCCCCGCGGGCAGCCCAAGCTCCTCGAAAAGCACCGTGCTTAGCTGCTTCGGGCTTCCTATGTTGAACTTATGCCCCGAAAGAGCGTGTATCTCGTACTGTAACCGCTCCGTTTCGGGCAGGAGTTTCTCCCCGAACTCATGCAGCGCGTCCATGTCCATAGCGATACCGTCCAGCTCCATCGAGGACAGCACCTCCGCGAGCGGTATCTCGATCTCCCGCAGTACTTTCAGCATACCCTGCGCGCATATCTCCCCGAAAAGCTTTCTGTTAAGCGCGGAGATACCGTGAAGCGGCGCGGCGGGGTCGAACATCACCCCGTATTCCGCGCAGACGCGCTCCATTGCATAGTTCCCCGAATTGACATTCAGAAGATACGCAGCAAGCGTCGCGTCGAACGTCACGTTGTTCAGCGTCAGCCCGTTTTTAAGGCACAGGCTGTACAGCGCCATTGCGTTGTCGGTGTGCTTCGGCTCGCCGTTTGCGAGGATTGCCCCCAAATCGCCGTCAAGCCGCTCCCCGCCCCCGAAAACAGCTATCTCCCCGTTTATCAGCAGGACATTCAGCGCGTCCGCGTCGTATTCCTCATTATCAGAAACAGGCGCGGCGACAGGCTCTGCTTTTTCCGCCGGCGCAGCCTTTGCCGCCGAATTATCCGAAAGGACAGCGGGCGCCTCCTTATCCAGCGACAGCTTTTTCAGCACGGAAAACATCTCAAGCTCGGTCAGAATTGCGGCTGCCTGTCCCTTGCTGCCCTCGCCGAAAACATAATCGTCCATGTTCTC
>CAMEPN010000126.1 GCA_945931735.1 uncultured Clostridia bacterium | reverse complement strand
GTTTCACGCAGGCAGGCTCGGAGGTTTCCGCGCTGCTCGGACGTATGCCGTCCGCCGTTGGCTATCAGCCGACGCTCGCAACGGAAATGGGCGCTCTCCAGGAGCGTATAACTTCCACAAAGAAAGGCTCTATCACGTCCGTACAGGCGGTCTATGTACCTGCCGACGACCTGACTGACCCTGCCCCTGCGACGACCTTCGCCCACCTCGACGCGACGACCGTCCTTTCGAGAAATATCTCCTCGATGGGTATTTTCCCCGCCGTAGACCCGCTTGAGTCTACCTCGAGAATACTCTCCCCCGAGATAGTCGGACAGGAGCACTATCAGGTAGCGCGCGACGTTCAGGCTATACTCCAGCGCTACAACGAGCTTCAGGATATCATCGCGATCCTCGGTATGGACGAGCTTTCCGACGAGGACAGGCTCACCGTTTCCCGCGCAAGAAAGATCCAGCGCTTCCTGTCACAGCCGTTCGCGGTTGCGGAGCAGTTCACGGGCATGGAGGGCAAGTACGTTCCGCTTAAGGAAACGATCCGCGGCTTCAAGGAGATCATCGAGGGCAAGCACGACGACCTGCCCGAGTCCGCGTTCCTCTTCGTGGGCACTATCGACGAAGCGGTTGAAAAGGCTAAGCAGGGTTGATCCCTTAGAAAGGAGAAGCTCTTATGACGCCGTTTAAGCTACAAATAATCACGCCCGAAAAGACCTTCTTTGACGGCGAAACGGATCAGATAATCTGCCGCACGACTGTCGGCGACGTCGGTATCCTAAACGGCCATGAGCCGTACTGCGCTGCGCTCGGCATCGGGCAGCTCCGCGTGAGGATAAACGGAGAGTTCCGCCGCGCGGCAACGTCGGGCGGACTGCTCAAGGTGTCAAAGGACAAGACAGTTATCCTTGTCCAGACCTGCGAATGGGCGGACGAAATCGACGTAAAGCGCGCCGAGGAGGCAAAGACAACCGCCGAGGCACGCCTGAAAGCCGCCCAAAGCGACAACGAGCTGCGCATGGCGGACGCAAAGCTGAAGCGTGCGCTCAACCGTATCGACACGGCAAGTTTTCTGAACTGAATAAAAACAGCAGTATCCCGTGGTACTGCTGTTTTTCTTAAAAGGAGGTAATCATGCCGACAAGCAGGGAATATCTTAACTTCATTCTCGAACAGCTTTCGGAGATATCGTACAGGCTATTGACAGTAAATCCCAACCAGATTGGCTGAGGAACTCTTTTTTCAGCTGTTATAACTATTCCAACAAGCTAAGCCCCCCATCTTCCGATGAGGGGCTGTGTTGTTATGATGAAGATCAATTACTTGTTGAGATTAGCCTCGATCTTGTCGAGCTGATCGTAGAGAGCCTGAGGAATGTGGCCGCCCTTTGCAGCGATATCGTCGTTGTAATATCTGCGCATCTCGGCGATCTCCTTCTTCCAGAGGTCAACATCGACTGTGAGCAGTTTGTCCATGATCTCGGGAGTAACCTCGTCCTCGATACCCTTGAGGTTGATGTCCTCCTTCTTGGGCAGGTAGCCGATAGGAGTTTCAACGGCGTCAACCTTGCCCTCGCAGCGTTTGATGATCCAGTCGAGAACACGCATATTGTCGCCGAAACCGGGCCACATGAAGTTGCCGTTCTCGTCCTGCTTGAACCAGTTTACGTTGAAGATCTTAGGAGCCTTGTCGCCGAGCTTCTCGCCCATCTCGAGCCAGTGTGCCCAGTAGTCGCCTACGTTGTAGCCGATGAAGGGCTTCATAGCCATAGGATCGTGACGGAGAACGCCGACAGCGCCCGTAGCAGCAGCAGTTGTTTCGGAAGAAACAGCAGAGCCGATATATGTGCCGTGGGTCCAGTCGAAAGACTGATATACCAGAGGAGTGGTGGAAGCGCGTCTGCCGCCGAAGATGATAGCGGAAACCGGAACGCCCTTCGGGTTGTTGAACTCGGGGCTGAGGCAGGGGCAGTTAACAGCGGGAGCTGTAAATCTGGAGTTCGGGTGAGCAAGGGTGTTGCCCTCTGCGGTGAACTCAACACCGTTTACCTTAGCGCCCTTCCACTCGGTCGCATTAACGGGAGGATTCTTGTCGAGCTTCTCCCACCAAACGGTCATGTCATCGTTGTTGATGGCAACGTTTGTGAAGATAGCGTTCTTTCTTGTGCACTCGAGAGCGTTGAAGTTGGACTTCGCGTTTGTGCCGGGGGCAACGCCGAAGAAACCGTTCTCGGGGTTTATTGCGTACAGTCTGCCGTCCTCGCCGGGCTTCATCCAAGCGATATCGTCGCCGACAGTGAATACTTCGTAGCCTGCCTCCTTGTAAACAGCGGGAGGAATGAGCATTGCGAGGTTGGTCTTGCCGCAGGCAGAGGGGAACGCAGCGGTGATATACTTGATGTCGCCGTCGGGCTTCTTAACGCCGAGGATAAGCATATGCTCAGCCATCCAGCCCTCGTTCTTGCCCTGATAGGAAGCGATACGCAGCGCGAAGCACTTCTTGCCGAGCAGAACGTTTCCGCCGTATGCGGAGTTGATGGACCAGATAGTGTTGTCCTGCGGGAACTGAACGATATATCTCTTCTCGGGGTCAACGTCAGCCTTGCTGTGCAGACCGCGAACGAAGTCGTTGGAGGTGTCGCCGAGGTTCTCGAAAGCCTGTGCGCCCATTCTTGTCATTATGTTCATATTAAGAACAACGTAGATGGAATCGGTTATCTCAACGCCGACCTTAGCAAGGGGAGAGCCGATAGGACCCATGGAGTAGGGGATAACGTACATCGTTCTGCCCTTCATAACTCCGTCGTACATGGGGGTCAGCTTTGCATACATTTCCTTGGGATCCATCCAGTTGTTGGTGGGGCCTGCTTCCTCCTTTGTAGGCGTGCAGATGAAAGTCCTGTCCTCAACACGAGCTACGTCGTTGGGGAGAGTTCTGTGGTACAGGCAGCCGGGGAGCGTCTCGGGGGTGAGCTTGTACATCTTATCTCTGTTGCCCTCGGGAAGTGCGCAAACTTCTTCGGTCAGGGCGTCAAGCTGCTCCTTGGAGCCGTCGATCCATACTACCTTATCGGGCTTGGTGAGAGCGATCATCTCATCTACCCACTTTAACACGTTGGGGTTCTTTGTAAGTGCCATGTTTGTATCTCCTTCATAACAATATTTTCGAGAGCCTTTTTTACGCACTCTGCTTCAAAAATCTCTCCACATATACCATTATACACGATAAATTGCAATAAGTCAAGGAAAATTATTCACATTTTAGTGCCTTATGCCGATATTAATGATTTTTTCGCCGATAATGGACATATAAAATATACATACCTATCATATAAGCATTGTTATTATTTTATCAAATGTCATTTTGCGCGGAGATACCGAGGTATTTTCTGACCTCCGAAAGATAGGTTTCCCCGATATCGCTCAGCACCGAGTGCTTTTTTGTGATATAGCCTACCTCCATAACGCCGTCCGCGTCGCCGCCGCTTTCCAGAGGGACGACATTGTAGCCGCTGCCGTTAAGTTCCTCGCAGATTATCCCCGAGCAGAGGGTGTAGCCGTTAAGCCCGACCATTAGGTTGAGCATTGTCGCGCGGTCGTTGACCTTGATAGTGCGGGGATAGTCGTAGTCGGCGAGTATCTCCTCCGCGAGGAAGAGCGACGAGCCGCTGCCCTGCTCAAAGGAAAGGCAGGGGTATTCGCGCAGCTGCTCCATGCTGACCGACTTCTCATGCGCGAGCGGGTGCTTTCCCCAAAGGTAGGCGAACGCGCGGCAGTCGATTATCGGCGTGAACTCAAGGCTGCGCTCCGAAAAGAGCTTCATCAGCAGGCGGCGGTTGAAGCTGCTGAGGAAGAGAATGCCCATCTCGCTGCGGAGCGACCCTACGTCGTCGATGACCTCCATAGTCTTTGTTTCGCGTATCGCGAAGTCGAAGTCGAGCGTGTCGTATTTCTTCACCGTTTCGACGAACGCCTTTATTGCGAAGGAATAATGCTGCGTCGACACCGCGAACTTTCTCCGCTGTGCGCCGCCGCTGTATTTCTCCTCGAGAAGCTCGTACTGCTGGTAGACCTGCCGCGCGCTTGCGAGGAAATCCGCGCCCTCGCTCGTCGTCAGCACGCCCCTGTTCGTCCGAATGAATATCTGTATGCCAAGCTCCTTTTCAAGCTCCCTTATCGCGCCCGTGAGATTGGGCTGGGAGATGTAAAGCCTCTCCGCCGCCTTGTTCATCGAGCTTGTGTCCGCGATGGCGAGCGCGTATTTTATCTGAAGCAGTGTCATGTTTTCCTCCGTGTGTTCCGTTCGCGCGGGATCAGGTGGCTGACATTCCCTGCGGCTGCTTGTATGATGCTAAAACTGACTGTACCAAAAGGAACTTGTGGGGGGAAAACTCTTGTTTTCCCCCCACGCCCCCTTTAGCGCCTTTGACCGCGAATATGGCGCTTCCGCGCCGAGTGGTGGGGGCGCTGCCCCCACACCCCCGCTTCCTTTGGTACCCAAAGGAAGCGAAAGTCAATTCACTACGCGGAAAATTAAGGTCTTCTCAAAATATTAACACGGGGGAGCTTTCGTTCCCCCATGAAGTATCTTAGGTTAGAGCCGCCTTAAGCTCCTCTGTCCTGTCGGTCTTTTCCCAAGCGACGCCGAGCTCCTCTCTGCCCATGTGACCATAAGCGGCGAGCGGTCTGTACTGCGGCTTGCGCAGGTCGAGCGCCTTGATTATCGCGGCGGGACGAAGGTCGAATACCTTTGTTACAGCCTCAGCGATCTTGTCGTCGGCAGTCTTTCCCGTGCCGAATGTGTCGACCATTACCGATACGGGGTGAGCGACGCCGATAGCATACGCGAGCTGTACCTCCGCTCTGTCCGCAAGCCCCGCTGCAACGATGTTCTTCGCAACATAGCGCGCCATATACGCCGCCGAACGGTCTACCTTTGTCGGGTCCTTGCCGGAGAACGCTCCGCCGCCGTGGCGCGAGAAGCCGCCGTATGTATCAACGATTATCTTTCTGCCCGTAAGTCCGCTGTCGCCCATAGGACCGCCGACAACAAAGCGTCCTGTCGGGTTGACGAAATACTTCGTGTTTTCGTCAAGAAGCTCCGCGGGAACGGTGGTCTTTATTACCTTTTCGATAATGTCCGCGCGAATCTGCTCGAGCGTCGCGGAAGCGAGGTGCTGCGAGGATACTACAACGGTATCAACGCGAACGGGCTTTCCGCCGTCGTATTCAACGGTCACCTGCGTCTTTCCGTCGGGGAGCAGGTAGGGGAGCGTTCCGTTCTTGCGTACCTCGGTCAGCTTCTTCGCCATTTTGTGAGCAAGGCTTATCGGCAGCGGCATAAGCTCGGGAGTTTCCGTGCAGGCATAGCCGAACATCATGCCCTGATCGCCCGCGCCGGTGTCGTTTGCGTTCTGCTCTCTGCCCTCGAGCGCGTTGTTTACGCCCATGGCGATATCGGGCGACTGCTTGTCTATCGTCGTGAATACCGCGCAGGAGTCCGCGTCGAAGCCGAATTCGCTGTCGGTATAGCCTATCTCGCGGACGGTGTCGCGGACGATCTTCGGGATATCAACATTCGCCGAGGTGGATATCTCGCCCATTACCATTACCATGCCCGTCGTGCAGGTCGTTTCGCAGGCAACTCTTCCCATGGGGTCCTGCGCAAGTATCGCGTCGAGCACCGCGTCGGAAATATTGTCGCATATTTTGTCGGGATGACCCTCCGTAACGCTCTCGGAGGTGAACAGCATCTTGTTTTCCATTTTCTTTTCCTTTCTTTCAAAAAAGCCTTTTTGCCAATACAACAAAAAACTCACTCCTAAGGAGTGAGCAACATTCGTCATTCACTCCTCATCTCTCGGTTTCACCGCAGGAAGTAGCACCTTTTCCGCGCGTGCGCGGAGAGGTTGCCGGGCTGCATAAGGACCAGTCCCCCGCCGTAAGGCTCGCAGCCGCTCTTGATAAGGTTTTTGTCACATAATAGTATATCATATAGCCGTCTGTATGTCAATATATATTTTCATTATCCGAAGAATTTTTTCGGATATTCCCGAAAAATCAGTCTGTCGAAAAAGTCTAAAGACTTTTCCGACAGAGAACATCCGCACTGCGC
>CAMEPN010000125.1 GCA_945931735.1 uncultured Clostridia bacterium | reverse complement strand
ACGGGAGGTCGGCAATCCGCCGCCGGAGTCGAAATCCCTTTTACAATGTGTTGGATTATAGTCGCACACATAAGCGCATTACCGCAAGCGGTAATTTACAAGGCAGTAAGTCTTTCGACGATAATATTATCGGCAGTCAAGCCTGAAATATTATCGGTAATTTACGGTTAAACCTCGTCAAGTCCCTCGACGTCAAGCTCGGGCAGCTCGGAAAATCTCTGTAAGAACATCTCCCCGACTGTCTGATACTCGTCATCGTCGTCAACGGTGGCGAGCATATCCTCGCCGTCGATGACCGTTTCCTTAAGCACGACGAACTCGGACGCGCCCTCGTCCTCGTCATATTCCGCGGGAACAAGCGCGTAATAAACCGTTCCGTTATGCTCGAGCCTGTCTACGAACTCGAATCGGGTGATGTTGCCCTCTTCGTCCTCAAGCTCGATTATGCCCTCGTCCTCGTCAAGTGTGATATCGTTATTTTCAGCCATTTTCGTATATCCTTTCGCCGCGCAGATAACAGCCGCGTTTGTATCTCTATTTTACACCATGACTGTGACTATGTCAAGAGGAATTTTATGAAAATTCGGTGTCAGACCGCATTTTTAAGCAATTATCATTAGTTTTACCAAACGGAGCTGAATAAAATTATACAAACTGACAGCCGCTTTTTAACAAAAAACTATTGACTTTGACGAAAATTTGTGGTAATATATATACAAGGAAAGAGAAACAGATATAGCCGATAACCGCATAAGCAGTTGTCACCTCGGGTTTCTCCGACCGGTCTTACGAAAGGGGTCAGTTCCGATGGGTCATTAAGTACCTGTCACGGGCGTGTCTGTCCGATGACCAAGATCAAAAGATAAGCTTTATGCAGAAAGGAAGCGAGTCCAATGGAAAATATTGAAGAACAGTCTTACTCATCTGCGGAGTCGCATTCCGCCGACCGTCCGTAAAAAATTACCGACGATGATTTGCATGGGTTCCTGTCTTACCCCGAAAATGCAAAATCCGCTGAAACAGGGCGTTTGACCCGTTATCACGGACGTAGGCAAGCCGCAGATGAATTTCTTACCGCTTATGCGTTTACATATATCGTCCCGAATTTTGAAATCAGGTGGTTCAGATGTACGCAGCAGTCAGCAGGAACGGAACTAATTTGCGAAAGGATTGAGTCCGATGTCCGAATAGATTTTGTATCACAAACTCTATTAAGGCGGTATAAACCAATGTACTGAATTGTATACAATTGAATAATTAAATTAAGTCCCCGTTTCGCGACGGGGACTTTTGTTATGTAAAAACCCCCGCCAACGGCAGGGGTTATGCATTAAAAAATTCCTTTGTTGTATTTTATCTGCCCAAAAAGCATAAATCCGATCCCTGCCGTCATACCGACGCCGGTTATCCAGTAAAGCGCGGTCGAGTCCACGAACATTCTAAGCGTTTCGGTAACGATAATTGACGCTCCGATGATAATATTTCCGGTTCCGATGACTTTTCCGTATTTCGGTCTGTCCTCCTCCGACACCCTGTTTCTGTGGTACCTGTGAACCGTATTAATATTGCCCATGCAGTTACTTACCCCAAGCACTATTAAAAATATGCCTAATATTATAAACATAATTTTCATATCAGTTACCGTCTGTTCTGATAAGCTTTCTCACCGCGCCTATCGCGCATTTTATCGCGCGCTCGCTGCTCTCGCAGTTTTTGTCGGGAAGCCCCGCGTTTGTCCGCTCGACGTTCCAAAGCGCCGTCAGCACCGCGCCCGCACGCGCTCTCCTGAGCAAAGCGACCGAGAATATCGCCGCCGCCTCCATCTCGCTCGTAAGGCAGCCGCACTTCGCGTAGCCCTCCCACGCAGCGTTAAGCTTCGCGGCAACGCCCGTCTTGTTCGGGTCGATCTCCCCGTAGAAATTGTCCTTGCTGTGTACAACTCCGACGTGACAGCGGTTTCCGTCCTCGTCGGTGGACAGCTCGTCGCCCGACTCCTTGAGCGCCTTTACTACGTCGAAATCCGCCACTGCGGGATAGTCGTCGGGGATATATTCGTGGCTCGTCCCCTCGCTGCGCACCGCCGCGCTCGCAATGAGAAGATCACCCCCGACTACCTTAAGGTCGATACCGCCGCTCGTTCCTACGCGGATAAACGTGTCCGCGCCGCTCATTATAAGCTCCTCGACTGCTATCGCGGCGGACGGTCCGCCTATGCCCGTCGAGCAAACGCTCACCTTTACCCCGTCGAGATAGCCCGTGTATACGTTGTATTCGCGGTTAGAGGCTATCTGCACGGCGTTGTCGAGATATTTCGCGATAAGCGGAACTCTGCCCGGGTCGCCCGGGAGAATAACGTATCTTCCCACGTCGCCGTTTTTTATTTTGAGATGAAAACGCAGATCCTCGCTGATTATTGAAGCCATTGTCAGTCCTCCTTTTCGTCGTCGGCAAGAATAGACGGCGCCACAGCCTGCTCCTTTGCGGCGCGCTTTTCAAGCCATTTCGGCAGATTTATCAGAAGCATTATCACCAGCGTCAGCACTGTTAGGAACAGGCAGGGCATATACAGCACCGACGGGCCGTTGTTGTCGGGAACGTCCGCGAACATGACCATATAGTTATAATAAGTAACCAGCGTTCCCGCCGCTCCGAGTAGATGTATCACGCTCGCGATCTTTGAATGACCCAGCATTACCACAAACGTGCCGATGATATAAATGACCGATGATACCATCCAGATCAACGCCGCGGTCTGACTTATCGCGTCGGTTATGTCGAGGTCGACAAGAATAGTTATCGGCGCGAATATCCCCAGACACAGAGCGAATATCGACGTGATGACAAGCTCGAGTATTTTAAGTATTATTACGATAACTCGCGCCGCGCCCTCGCCCTGATCTTTTACAAAGAAGTAAAAAGGCTCCTTTTCGGGCTTTTTTTTCTGTATTTTAGTGTTAAACTTAACATTTTTCATGGTCTACCTCTGTTATTCCTCCCGATATCCCCAGCGGTCAATGTCCGCCTTTCTCATTGCGCCGAAAATGCGCTGCTTTATTCCCTTGTTCTTCCGCTCGAGATCGGCAAGAAATTCCTTCGTGGTCTGCCGCGTCGTCTTTTTGTCCGCGGGACATTTTGACTTGACTATCTCGAAGCCGTTCCTTTTCGCGCAGGACATCACTGCGTACTCTGGCGCCAGCACCAGCGGCCTAATCAGCGTGATGTCCTTTCTCGAGAGATAGGTTATCGGCGCAAAGCAGCCTATTCTTCCCTCTTGAAACAGGTTCATTATAAACGTTTCTATCGCGTCGTCGTTGTTATGACCGAGCGCCAACTTGTTGCAGCCCGCCGCCTTTGCCGCGTCGTGGAGCGCGCCGCGCCGCATTTTCGCGCAGAGCGAGCAGGGGTTCGGCTCTTTCCTGATGTCAAAAACTATCTCGCCGATGTCCGTGCGTATCAACCGATATTCCACCCCAAGCTTTTCACAAAGCTCCGCAACGGGCGTATAGTCCGTTTCCTTTCCTCCGAAGCGTGGGTCAAGCGTTATCGCAACGACGTCGTATTTCTTTTCATAAAACCGCCGCATGAGCGCCAGTCCCGCGAGCAGCACCATGCTGTCCTTTCCGCCAGAAACCCCGACAGCGATCCTGTCGCCGTCCTCGATAAGGTCAAATTCCTGACAGGCGCGCCTTATGTATCCGAGTATTTTCTGCATATTTACCGTATCCCCCTGTCCAGCATGGAGAGAGTGATCCCCGACGGGCCCCATCTTCTGAAGAAATCGTTCAGCCGCTCCTTTGTTTCCTCCGTTTCAGCCAGCCTGTCCGAGTAGGACAGCATCTGATAAAGCATGAAGAACATCGCCCTCACGGCTATATCCTCGCCCAGCGCGAAGTATTTTTCCAATCCGCCCGACGCTTCTTTCAGCCTTGCTATCTTCTCCGATAGCTGCGGGGGTATCTCGCATTGCGAGGTTATCTGCGTAAATGCGTCCGCGGCGGGCAGCAGGCTGTCTTTCAGCGCGCCCTGCATTTCCTCCATAGTGAGCCTGCCCATTTCGCAGAACTCGCGCAGCTTTGCGCTTGCCTCGATATAGATGTCGTCCGAGTCAGGCTCACGCGTAAGCCCCGAAGCGGCAGGCGGCGCGTCCTCGTTCGGCAAAGCGTCCTCCTGTGCGGTATCCATTTCGGCAGGCTCTGCGTTTATTTCGTCAATAGAAGAACGCACGAGCGACAGAGCTTCCTCGGGGGAAAGCCCGCTCAGCTCCTCGTCAATTAGGTCGTCAAGCTCGTCGAACACATCTCCCGTTTCCTGCCCGCCGCACTTTTGGGGTAAATCGGGGGCAGGCTGAACATCGTCTGCCGCACAAAAGATGTTTCCCTCGGGAGCAGGTTCGTGACACTGCTCCGTTTTATCGTCCGCCTCATCAGAGGAATTTTCCCCGCCTTTTTCGGGAACAGGCGTAACGGTATCTGCCGAAAAAGCTGTGTTTTCCTCGGGAGCAGGCTCGATTTTCTCGGGAATATCCCGCGCCGCTTCCTGTGCATTTGCTCCCGCAAAGCAAGGCTCCGCCGATTTCTCGGGCTGAACGGGCGGCTCTTCCGAAAAATACCGCAGCGCGTATTCGGTGCACTCCGCACGCTCGCGCTCGCGCTCCTCCTCGGACATTGCGGAATACTGCCGCAGGAGTGTGTCAATAAGCTGCTTCAGAAACGGCTTGTTGAGCGAGATATCGCTTATGCGTATCTCCCCGCCGCAGCGGACGGAAAGCTCGTCCTCAAACGCGCTCTCGTCGCTGTGAACGAGCGAAACCTCGGTGATGTCCGAATAAAAAGCCCGCCGCACGCTGCCGTCGAAATTTACAAGCAGCATATCGCACAGGAACGCAATGCCCCTGCTGCCGTCCAGCATGGGCGATGTGTCGATAAATCCGACCGTCGTTTCCGCAGGAGCAAACGCGCAGAATGCGTCCGCCGAATATCTCGCGCTGACGTTACGCCCGAAATAATCCACCGTTTCACGCAGCATCAGACCTTACCCCCGTTTGAAAGAAGTTCGTGCTTTATATCCCAAAGCTTCTGCGACAGGTCGACGTAATATTTATGCGGGTTCTCAAACCGCAGGACAGACTCCCACAGCGTTCCGAGCTGCTGCGCGCAGTAGCTGCGGATATCCTTTATATCGGGCGATCTGTAAACGCATTTTCCGCCGACAAACACGGGGACCTGAAGCTCCCTCGCCGTGAAATCGGTCAGCGTTTTGCGCTTCCATGTGAAATCGGGGTCAAATATCTCGAGCGGCTTTGTGTCGTCGATGACCTCGTCGTGAACGCACAGCAGGTCTGCCTCCGCCTTTCCCGTCCGCTTGTCATACAGGCGGTAAAGCTTTTTATAATGCGGATTGGTTATCTTTGCGACATTTTCGCTTATCTTTATTTTCGGGGTTATCACGCCGTTTTCCTCCGTCGCGGCGAGCTTATATACCCCGCCGAACACCGGCTCGCTCGACGCGGTGATAAGCCGCTCGCCAACCCCGAACAGGTCGATCTTCGCGCCCTGATTAAGCAGGTCGGTTATGATGTGCTCGTCAAGGCTGTTGGACGCGACTATCTTGCAGTCGGGATAGCCCGCCTCGTCAAGCATTTTCCTTGCCTCCGAGGAAAGATAGGCAATGTCCCCCGAATCAAGGCGAATGCCCACAGGCCGCGCGCCCATCGGCTTTAATACGTTGTCAAATGCCTTTATCGCGTTCGGTACTCCCGATTTAAGGACATTGTAGGTGTCGACAAGCAGCGTGGCGCTGTGTGGGTAGATACGGCAGTATTCCTCGAAAGCCTCAAGCTCCGTGTCGAACATCTGCACCCAGCTGTGCGCCATAGTCCCCGTCGCGGGGACATTGTACAGCTCGTCCGCGATAACGCACGCCGTACCTGTGCAGCCGCCGATATACGCAGCCCTTGCGCCAAGCACAGCTCCGCTTGCTCCCTGCGCGCGCCGCGATCCGAACTCCGAAACGCCGCGCCCCTGCGCCGCGCGGACTATCCTGCTCGCCTTTGTCGCGATGAGCGACTGGTGGTTCGTAAGCAGGAGCAGCATGGTTTCGATAAGCTGCGCCGGTATAGCG
>CAMEPN010000124.1 GCA_945931735.1 uncultured Clostridia bacterium | reverse complement strand
CGTTGTCCCGCGGAGCAGGAAAACAAGCTCGGCGCTGTTTTCGTTGACAGAGATCCCCGTTTCCGCAGAAAGCAGGCGCACCATTGTCCTTATTATACCGAATTTACCGCGGAAAGCAGGCAGGAAGAAATCATAGGTCCTGTTAAGGTTTCCCTTTAACAGCTCGTCGATTATCTCCGCAGCGCGTACAAGCTCCGCCGCGCCCCTGTCCCCCGCGAAGAAATCTCCCACGGCGGAAAGGTCGGACTTTCCCGCTTTTTTGAGCTTTATTATGCGGCTGCCGTTTCTCGCGGCAAATTCCGCGGCGGTGTATGCCACCAGCATATCCGCCGCGTTGCCCATGTCGAGCAGGCGGCTCTGATACGACCGCGCGGTCATGCTCCCGTAATATTTCATCGCTCGGGCAAACCACATCTCCGCGGACGGCTGCGAAACGCAGCTTCTCCCCCTGCCGGACATTATCTCCGACGCGGCGTTGTATGCGTCGATGTAATATTCCCGCTCGAAAGAGGAAAGCTCCTTTCCCTCGCCGAAATAATACCGCGAAAGGTCGACCACCGCGGGGTCGGCGACGGATATGAAATAGTCCTCCATATCGCGTATCAGTTTGTTAAGCTTATCCTGCTCGGGGACGGTGCGCAGCTCGCTGTCCATCGCGCGGCAGGTGCCGAAGCTGCATCTGAAAAGCACTATCCTGTCGTGCGGGAGAACGGAAAGCAGCTCTGCGGCATACTTCTCCACCAGCGGCTTCCAAAGCTTCTCCCCGAAAGGCGGGCGTATCCTTACAAGCTCCGACCTGTGCGCGCGGAAAAACGCGGACGCTCTCAGCTGCTTTGTGTTGGTGAAAAAGCAGGGGTCGCTGCCCGGTGCGCCGACGGTCTTGTAGCAGGAAAAAGACGCAGGGATATAGAAATCCACCGCCGCATAATCCGGCGCGGTCTTGCTTAAATACCCGCGCAGGTTCTTCCCGATATCGAGAGCGAGCTTTGCGCACGCGTTTTCGTCGGGTTCAAATTCCTTTGCGGAGCAGAGCGAGAGCGGGGACAGCAGCAATGCCGTCTTATCGAGGCTGAAGCCGTTTCCCGCAGCGAATATCCTGCTCAGAACAGCGGAGCCGCTCAGGAAAACGCGCGGGCGGAATCCCGAGAAGCTTATGCTCTTGCCGAGGGTGCGCTTAAGCCGCTCGAGCGAACGCTTTCCCTCCTCGCTGAACGGGTGGGAATTTTCCGTGCAGACCGTCCCGCGCGCGCCGTCCTCCTGAAACAGCGGGATACACGACACCCGCGCAAGAGCTCTTTTCCCGCTGCGAAACAGCTCCGCGCGGAGAATTACGCCGTCGCGGTTCTCGTTAAGCCCGCGCATACCCGACAGGAAGTTGCCGAGGGAATATGCGCAGGGAACACTCCGACCGTCGTTTGCTTTTATATAAGTGAATTTCTGCACGACGTGAGGGTGTGCGCCGATGATGATGTCCGCGCCCGCGTCCGCGATGAACTGCGCCTCCTCAGTCTGGCGGCGCCTTATCTGGAGCGAATTTCCCGTGCCCCAGTACATACACGCGGCAATGTATTCCGCGCCCGCAGCGCGCGCCCTGCCGACAAGCCCCGCGAATTCGTCGCGGCTGTATTTCCCGCAGTCCGTGTCATCTCCGCCGACCATTGTCCGCGCGATGACCGCGACGCGGAAGCCCTTTACATCAAAAATAACGAAATCGTCGCCGAGCGTGCCGATGTTCTTCATGCCGAATTTTTTTATCATTGCGGCGGTTTCGCGAAGCGCCGCGTCGCCGTAAATATTCGCAGTGACAAGCCCGTCGAAGCCTGCTCCCGAAACGGCGGAAAGCATGGTCGAGGGCGCGTTGAGGTTCGGCGTTCCGTCGGAAAGGAGCGGGCGCTCGCTCTCATACGCCGCCGAATCGTCCGCCGCGGCGGAATAAAACCCGACGGCAAGATCAGCCTTTGACAGCACGCCCTTTATCTCCGAAAACGAATCGCAGAAATCATAGCGGAAAGGCTCTGCGGCGCGCTGCTGTGCCGCCGTACACATGATGTCGCCGCCGAACATGAGCACCGCCCTGTTCTCCCCGAAGCCGAGCGAGCGGTCGACGCATACGCTCACGCGGGCGCTCCGCCCGTCGGACGCAGTCATTTTCACAGACGTCCTGCCCGCCGATTTTGCGGTGACAAGCCCGCTCTCCGACACGGTGGCGATACGCGGGTCCTCCGACTTAAAGGAAACCGAAATATCCCCGTCGGAATTACCGCACACGAGCTGCTCTGTTTCTCCCGTTTTAAGGCAGACCCTGCCCTGCGCGGAAAACCGCTCCGCGCGCGGCGTGAACGGGAGCTTTTCCGTCCGCTCGCCCAATATTTCCCTGCCCTTGACATAGGAAAACGCGCAGACCGACACCAGATATTCGCAGCCGTTCTCCAGCCCCGAAACAAGCTTTTTTGTCTTTTGGGAATATCTTGTTTTAACGCACCGCTCCGGTTCGTCCGCGCGGTAGAAAAACAGACGGTATCCGTCCGCGCCATTGACCTGTTTCCACGATAGCAGAGCCGCCCTGTTCCTCGGTTCGGCTCTTAAATTATCGGGAGCGCTCAGCTTCTGCCCCATTGAAAGGCTCCTTTCGTCACTGCCATGATGTCACTGCTCTGCCTTTATGCGCATTTCCTCAAGCCGCGCGTAGTTCCTGTAAAAGGAATAATAAGCGCCGCAGAAATGCTGAATGTCGTCTATCCTTATGCGGTAGCCGTCGTGTCTTACGAAAAACGCGCCCAGCGCCACGGACGGGTGCCTGAAATACATGACGTATTCGGGGTATCCGTAGCCGTTGAGCATATGCTCCGCGCGGTGGTATATCGTTTTTACAAAATATGCCTCGTTGAATTTTTCGAGATAGCTGCATTTCAGCCCGTCGTCGAGTATCCTCGTATAAAGCTCGAACGTTACGCAGAGCAGCTCGAGATATGTATGATAGGAAGTCGCGCGGCGGTAAATTTTGCGGAGGTTCACCTGCGCGTTCTTAAGCCCGAAGCTAAGATATTTGTCCTCGGGGCAGTATTTTGTCAGCTCGTTCATAGCGTATGCGACCCAGTGGTCGGCGTACTGCGTGTAATCCTCGGAAATGAACCTGTCTGCGACCTTTTTTGCGGCGTTGAGCCAGCGCTCGTCCTTTGTCAGCCCGTAAAGCCTGCACAGCGCGAAAACCGTTTCCCCGTCGTAATACACCGTTCTGAATTTGTCCTTCGGGGACAGCGACGGGTAATTCAGCACATGGAAGAACGTCCCGTCGCGCTCGTCGAACAGCTCGAGTATTCCGTTGCCAAACTCGCGGCAGAGCTTTACATATTTGTCCGAGCCTGTCGCGTCCATGTATTCCGTAAGCATTATCACCGCGACGGCGTTGCCGCCTATCTTGACCTCGCCGAGCGTTTTGTCCGCAAGGTAGAGCGTGTTGTCGCCGCCGCGCGAGGGGTACTTGTAGAACGAATTTTTAATCATGTAGCCTATCGCGCTCTCCGCCTGCCGGAGCGTGAATTTGTCCCCGGTTATGCGGTAGGCGCAGATAAGGCTCCAAATCGACGAGGAATGACGCAGGATATTGTACCCCGCTATCTCCTTATGGAATATCGGGTAATAGCCGTAGTCGAATTTCCCGTCCAGCCCGACCTGCATGGAAAGGTACTCCGACGAGGTGGAAATGACCTCGAGCGCGGTCTTGTCGGTGAAGCGGTCGAGCACGCGCCTGCCGCAGTTAAGCCCGTCGCCGTAGAGGGAATACACCTTTCCCTCGTCGTCGCAGAATGCGCTCTCGCAGTCGAAAAGCACCACCATTTCGGGCAGCGCGGCGAACGTTTTAAGCCCCTGCGCCGCGAGGTACTTGTTCACCTTTGCAAGCTCTATCGTCTTTTCTTTGTAGGAGATAACGCGGTTGCCGTTAATCTCCGCCTCGATAAGCGCGGTGTCCATATTCTCGTCAAAGGATATCCCGCGGCGGAAAAACTCGTGAAATCCCTTAGCGACCTGCGATATCACATCGGAAAGCAGCGCCTTTTCGCTCCTGCGGACGATATCCGCCTTTACCCACACGGGGTTTAAGTCGGAGCAGGCGACCGTTTTCGCGGCGGCGGCGCATACTGCGTCCCACGCTTCCTGCGGGGTGTCCCCCGCCGCGCGGAACATCTTCGCCCTGTCGCGCGTGTCGCATACGGAGAGGAATGCCGCATACCTTCCGCAGACGTCCGCCGTGGTTTCCCCGCGGAACTGCTCAAAAGTGCGCCCCGAAAGTATCTTTTCGCGCAGGGCGTCTGTCTTTTCCGCGAAAACCGTGTTAAAATGATTCATACTCTGCTCCTTTTATAAAGGTCATTCCGCGCCCCTGAAATACAGTCCGCGCGTAAGGCTGCCCGAGGGCTTTTTGTTGTTGAGGTACATATCCAGCACGGGCGCAAGCTCCGTTTCCGTCGTGAACTTGAGCACCGCGAAATCGAACATCGAAAGCGCGCTCTGCCTGTCGCTCATGATAAGCGTGTCGGGGTTCAGCAGCTCGACGCTGTTCCCGCCGCAGAGTATCGGCATACTGTTCCCGCGTCGGTCAAAAACGCAGCCGCCGCATGGTGTTCCCTCACCGAAAGGCGAAACGCGTCCGCAGGGCTTTCCGTCCGCGATCGGACAGCGCCGCATTGTCATCAGCGGAAGCCTGCCGTAGGCAAGTATCCCCCGCGGAATGCCGCAGCTTATCCCCGAAAGCGCCGCCGCCGTGCCCTCGAACGAGAGCGTGATATCCGAAAAGCCAAGCTCCCCGCACGCCTGCGCCGAAAGGCTGTTCAGAATATTCATGCGATATCCGCCGCGCACCGCAAAGCCGTGCTCCTTTAACAAGTGCGCGTGCCCGAGCGTCTGCGCAAGCCCCGACGAAAACCCGAGCTTCCTCAGCCCGTCAAGTCGGCGCGCCGTTTCCTCCTCGCAGTCCGCAAGATAAAGCGGCGGGACAACGCACACCCTGTCCTTGTCAGGGGTATTTTCTCCCACCAGACCCATCGGCGCGTAAACTATCTCAAACGGCAGCGAAAGCGCCTGTTTAAGCTGCTCCGCTGTACTGACCTCGGCGCGGAAGCGTGTTTTCGGGAATATTTTCTTCGCGGGGGCAACGCTCACCCTGACATCGCGCAGCGCGTAATGCGGGGTGTTCGCCGCGAGCACCGCCGCGTCCAGTTTTTCGCAGATATCGCGGCGCAGCGCGTTCAGCTCCGACGCGGGGATATACAGCCCCTCGCCGACCCGCGCCTTTATTTCGCCCGCGTAAAACTGCGTTCCGCCCAGCTTTGACATTCTCGCGCAGACCGATTCCTCTGTCGCGGGGGCATTCTCTGCCTGCTGCGGAACAGCTCCCTGCGCTGTCACGGAGATATCCCCGACGGTCGCCGAAGCGCGTATCGGCTCTCCTTGTTCCGCCGTCACCGAAATATCGGCGCGTAAGCGCGGGTACTCGTCCTTATATATGGCTTTAATGCCCGACAGCGCCTTTGCGGAAGCCTCCACGTCGTCCCTGCCGCGAATGCCCTGCATACCGCGCATTTCACCCGTGAAATATCCGTCGGTCAGCCCGCCGCGCGAGAAAATGCCCTCCAGCCTTTCGCGGTCGTATTTCTTTCCGTCAAGGCTCTTTCGGCAGGCGTCAACGGCGCACGCGACATATTCGGGACGTTTCATGCGCCCCTCTATTTTGAACGAAGCAATGCCAAGCTCGGCAAGCTCGGGCAAATGCTCCGCAAGGGAGCTGTCCTTTAATGAAATGACATTGTGCCTGCCCCCGCAGGAGAAATCCAGCCGGCAGGGCTGGGCGCAAAGCCCCCTGTTTCCGCTCCTGCCGCCAAAAACGCTGCTCATATAGCACTGCCCGCTTACGCAGACGCAAAGCGCGCCGTGGACGAATATCTCAAGCTCGGCGGACGTGTTTTCCGCTATCCTTTTTATCTGTTCAAGCGACAGCTCGCGCCCGAGGACTACCCTCGAAAAGCCAAGCGCCTCGCCTGCCTTAACGCCGCTCACGCTGTTTAGGGTCATCTGCGTGGAAGCGTGGCGCTCAAGCTCCGGCGCGATATCCCGCGCGAGCCGAGCCGTGCCGATGTCCTGTATG
>CAMEPN010000123.1 GCA_945931735.1 uncultured Clostridia bacterium | reverse complement strand
AGGTGCTCAAAAAATTTTTCTCTTAATTGTGTTGCACTTGTATTGACAATCTATCGAGTAAAAAGGGCTGCGGGTGTAATAAAGAATATTAAACGGACGCTTCCTGTTTTTCGTCAGGAAGCGCCTTTGCGTTTATATATTGACAAGCTGATGCGGCTGTGTTATACTTAGGGCAACGCTGAATAAATCAAATTCGGAAATTGATTTGTATTTAAAGTAAAAGGAGAAAACAAATTGGTTAAAATTGAATTACTGTCCGAAAATAATTTTAATGAGCATTCGTTGGATCGATATGTGAGAAAACAGGACGTAAAAAGGGTATATCGCAGAAAGGGAAGTGAATATGTCCTAGTGGATATGCCTTATATTGAGGACTGGAGCCTTGAGAAAAAACGGCAGATCGCAGCAGATATCGTCAGCGATGAATACATATCGTATGTTGCATTGGATGACGATATGGTTGTAGGTTTTATCGGACTGAAAAAGCGCCTTTACAATGGATATATGATATTGGATATGATGCACGTTTCTGCACAATATCGAGGCAAAGGAATAGGATGAAAGCTCTTTTCTCTCGGAAAGGAAGAAGCAAAGAAGGCAGGAGCAAAGGCATTATATATTTCCGCCTGCTCGTCTGAGGAAACGATTGCTTTTTATATGGCAATGGGCGTGGAACTTGCGAAATACCCTATTCAAGAAATCGCCGATGATGAACCGTATGATTTACAGTTGATATGCGGCGTTGAATAGGATACGTTTTCCGCACGGTTTTATATCACCAGTCTGCGTCCCAGTCGGTGTCGCCGATATCCCAGTCGTCGCCTCCCCAGTCCCAGTCGCCGCCGTCCCAGTCGTCGTTGTAGTCGGAGTCAGTGCTCGGGTCGACGTAGTATGATGTACCCGAAAAATCGCTTATGTTATAGCTTCCGCTGTAACTGCTGCCCTCGTAGTAATCGGAATAGTTGTCGGTCAGCGCGCTGTCTATCGCCGACGCCGCGAACCAGTAGCCCGCATAGTCGTCGTAGCGGTACCATGTGTCGCTCTGGCAGTAGTAATAATCGTCGTTGTATTTATAGTATCCGTCATCGGGTGTGTTCATTGCGTCTATTGCACAAACAATACATATTAATGCCGCAACTGCAATGAAGAAAATTATTGAAATTTTCAGCGGGTTTAACTGTTTTTTTGTATTGCGCGAAGCCGAGGCAGCTCTCGCCGCATTGGCAGCGGTGTTTTTTTCGCGCCGTATCTGAATTTCGGATTTCAGCTTCTGATATATTTCGTTTACGGCGTACGCCTCGTCCTTTCCGCGGTAGCGCTCGGCGCGGGTGCCGTTGCCCTTGTTTTTGTATACGACGAAGTTACCGTCGCTGTCCTTGAATATTCCGAAAGCTTTCGGCTGCTTGTAGTCGACGCCGATGAAGAACCTCATCTGCTCCAGCGGCAGATTTTTTGCCTTGCAGAACGCTTTCAGCTCCTCTATCGTTTTCGGAACGCCGTCGGCGCTTCGCATGACGTGCTCGTTGACCGCGCCGCAGTTCGGGCAAACGTCCGCGGTGTCGTCAATAAAGCTGCCGCAGTAATCGCACTTTATTTTCATTTGGATACCTCCGAAAGCTTATAATGTTTTGCAAATATTATACAATAAAAACGCGGTCAAGTCAACAAAAAATCCCGAACCTTTTCAGGCTCGGGATAAATTCATGTTATAAGCTCATATTTTGCGACAAATAACAATTTCTCGTCGTATACCCACAGGTATTGTCCGCTGTATTTCGCGCAGTATTTTCCGCCGTCCGTGCTTTGGAAAAAGTAGTGGTTAGGATCGGGAGAGTCGTTTTTCTGCTCGGCGCAGAGGGTGTATTTTCTGCGTGTTCCGTCCGTATACAGGAGCATGAGCGTCTTTTTGTCGGAGGAGAACTTCGCGGCTTCGATCTCGGGAGCTTCATCGGTTTCGTCACAATCGTACGTTTCGCTGTCAAGGGTTTCGTCTATCGGAAAGTCTTCTGTTATGCATTCCTCCGTATACTCTTCGGTAATAACATCATCTGTATATTCTTCGGTTATGCCTTCTTCTGTCACGCAGCAGGTTTCGTCCTCCACCGCGTCGGTTTCATCCTCCACCGCGTCGGTTTCCTCGGTGCCATAGATGGACGGACCCCAGCCGCATTCCGGATTTTCCTTGGGGTCATATTCAAAATCCAACTCTTCGTAGGTTCCCTCCGTTTCATCGTTATTGTCGTCGGAGGTTACTGACGCGCCGTCGAATATATCATCGTCGTTTTGCAGGTCGTTATCTGCCATTTCATCAATTATTTCGTCGAAACCGCCATCAATGCCGCTTGTCGGTTCGTTCGTAGTTATGCTGTTTGCGTTGTCTGCGCAGATGTCCTCATCAGCCGCCTCGCAGTCGAAGGAGTCGCCGAAATACATCTCGTCGTTTGCGGAATTGCCCTCGCCCTTTGCGGTGACGTCTGCGGGAGCTGCGTCCTCGGCTATCATGGCAGAGCTGCTTGTGCCGGCGGCGGTAAGGTTAGAGGTGCTTGTGCGCGGTAGGAGCACTGCTGCGGTTATAACTATCGCCGCGCAGGCTGCAACGGAGCCGCAGGAAATGGCTATTTTCCCGAGCGGAAGCGGCTTTTTGCGGACGCTTATCTGTGCGGTTACATTGGCTTTCATTCTGTCGAGGGCGGCGCGGTCTGGGGAGATCGCCTTTTCTGACATTTTGTATTCATTGCCGAAATTCATCAGAAATCCACCTCCTCGAGCATTGGTCTTAGCATTTCGCGCGCGCGGCTGAGCTGTGATTTAACCGTGCTCTCCTTAACGGAGATAGCCCGCGAAATATCCGATATCGACATATCTTCAAAATAAAATAAATGAATTACCGTGCGGTATTTGGGCGGGAGCTTCATCACCGCCGCCGCAACGGCATTGCTGCGGTCGCTCTGCTCGGTGAAGCTTGCCGTCGCGTCCGAAACGCCCGTAGAAAGCTCCTCCTCGCACATATTTTCCAGTCCCGCGTCGCTTGCCCTGTGGCGAAACCACGCCGACGCGGCGAAGCTTTTTATGCGGTTTACGGTGCAGCGTATCAGCCATGCCTTGCGGTGTTCCTCGCTCTCGAAGGAAACGTCCGCCTTGAACAGCCGCACAAAAACGTCCTGCGTGATGTCCTCGGCGTCAGCGCGGTTGCCCAGCCGCGTGAAAGCGATCCTGTAAACCATGGGCATATAGGTTTCCATGATGCTGTCAAAGCTTTCGCCCGCTTTGAGTGTCATTGCGTCCATAAGCTTATTTTCTCCGTTAAAACGCTGCGGAGGAGAAGCCGCAGCGCCCTGAATTCATAAGTAATACCGTGCAGAAGTGAAAAAGGTTGCAGAAATTTCGGGGAAATTAAAATTTTTTGCTATCAGATAATTGTCTGTGCATGGCGGGTGACATGGCATCCGATATTTACCGCCACGGGAAGCCCTGCGATATGCGTTGCGGATTTTTCGATGTTGACATAAAGCGCGGTGACGGTGCCGCCGAAGCCCTGCGCGCCTATGCCGAGGCGGTTTATGCTGTCCAGCATCTGCTGTTCAAGCTCCGCGTAAACGGGGTCTGGGTTCCTTTCCGCAAGGTCGCGGCAGAGCGCCTTTTTCGCAAGCAGCGCGCTGTACTCGAAATCTCCCCCTATACCAACGCCCACGACGATAGGCGGGCAGGGGTTGCTCCCCGCGAGGGAAACTGTTTCCGTGACAAAATTCACGATGTCCTGCTTTGAAGCAGAGGGGGTGAACATTTTAAGGCGGCTCATGTTCTCGCTTCCGAAGCCCTTCGGCGCCGCCATGAGAGATATTTTATCCCCGGGGACTATCCTTGTGTGGATAACTGCGGGGGTGTTGTTGCCTGTGTTTTTGCGCTCGAGCGGGTCGCCGACGATGCTCAGACGGAGCCTGCCGTCGACATAGCCCTTTGCGACGCCCGCGTTTACCGCGTCCTCAAAACTGCCGCCGATAATATGTACGTCCTGCCCGACCTCGGCGAAGATGACCGCCATGCCCGTGTCTTGACATATCGGCACGCCCAGCTCGTCGGCGCAGTCGAGGTTGCTTATGATGTCCCCGAGGACGCTTTTGCAGACGGGGCTTTGCTCGGCGCTCTGTTCTTTTTCGATGCATTCGCGCATTCCGCAGGGGAGGTGAAGATTGGCTTCCGTGCAGAGCTTTGCGACGGCGGCGGTTATTTCTTCGGCTTTAATTTCGCGCATGATATCATTCCTTTCCAAAAACAATGTTTCCGTTTACCGCTGTGAGGAACGGCGTGACCGTGATGTCGAGCGGGTCGCCCCTGAACAGCGAGAAGTCCGCGTCCTTTCCGGTTTCGATCGAGCCTATCCTGTCCGACGCGCCGATAGTTTCCGCCGCGTTTATCGTTATCGCGCGCAGGGCGGTTTCCCTGTCCAGCCCGCCGCGGACAGCGAGTGCTGCGGTGAGCGGGAGGTATTGTATCGGAGTTTCGGGGTGATCGGTGCAGATAGCGAATTTTATGCCGTTTTCTTTCATCACGGCGGGGGTGGAGATGTCGTGGTTATGCAGCTCGGGCTTGCCCCTGTCGCCGAATATCGGACCGAGCACCACTGCGGGCGCGTCCTCCGCAAGCTCGTCGGCGATGACCGCGCCGTCGGTGCAGTGGATAAGCACATAGTCCAGCCCGAACTCCTTGGATATCCTTATCGCGGTGAAAATGTCGTCGGCGCGGTGGCAGTGGAAGTGCGCCTTGAGCTTGTTTTTCTCGTCGAACAGCGGGAGCAGCGCCTCGCATTTCGCGTCGAAATCGGGCAGGGACACTTCGTCCTCGGTGCCTTTCAGCCTGTGATATTCCTCGAGGTCGTTTTTATAGCGCAGCGCCTTTGTGAGCTGCTCGCGGATTATCGCGGCGGTCGCCATGCGGGTGACGGGCGTTTCGTCGCGGTCGTTGTAGGTGTTCTTCGGGTTCTCGCCGAGGGCGAATTTTATCGCGCAGGGAGATTTTACGATCAGCTTGTCAATGCGCTTGGAGCCGTAGGTTTTCATTATAATGAAGCTGCCGCCGATGGGGTTGGAGCTGCCTACTCCCGTACATACCGAGGTCACGCCCGCCCTCACTGCGTCGGTGAAGCAGCGGTCCATCGGATTCACGCTGTCGATAGCGCGCAGGTGCGGGGTAGAGGGGTCGGTGTCCTCGTTTCCGTCCTCGCCCTCGAAGCAGAGGCTGTCCTCCCACATACCTATGTGGCAGTGCGCGTCGATAAAGCCGGGGTACATCACCGCGCCCTTTCCGTCGATTACCTCGTCGTCGGCGTCGGTCGGGATATAGTCCTCCATGCTGCCTATCTCGGTAAAAACTCCGCCCGCGATGCGGACGAACCCGTTTTCATAGTCGCGCTCCGCCATGGTTATGATCTTTACGTTTTTGATTATCATTCCGTTTTCCTTATATAGCCATTTTTTTTATAAAAAGCCGCAAGCTTTGCTATTTCTCCTACGATAACGGTGTCGCGGGCGTTCCCGTTCACCATGCACTCGGAGTTGCGGCGGTATATTTCCGCGCGCGTATTATACAGCTCGCGGAGCTTTTCGGGAGTATTATTGACCACGAGCGGACGGTTGGCGTCGTCCTTTATGCGCTCGTAGCAGGTGTCAAACGACGCGTTTATGTAAACGGTAAGTCCGCTTTTTCGCGCGCATGCGGCGGTTTCGTCGTTAATGAGCGCGCCGCCGCCCGTCGCGACAACATAGCCGTCTGACAGCTCGCGGATATACCTTGCCTCGAGGGCGCGGAAATGCGGCTCGCCGAACTTGTCGAATATTTCGGGGATAGTCATGCCCTCGCCCTCGACGATAACGCGGTCGAGGTCGACGAATTTTCTTTCCATTGCGGCGGCGAGCTGACGCCCGACGTGGCTTTTGCCGCAGCCCATGAAGCCGCAGAGGTATACCGTGCTCATACCAGCGCCTCCATGTCGGCGATCAATTTGTCAATGTCGCTCTTGTTATAGGAAGCATTGTCCCATATCTCGTGCGCGGCGACAGCCTGCAAAACCAGCATTGCCATACCCGTCATAGCCTTTGCGCCTTTTTCGCGGGCAGTTTTCGCGAGCAGGGTGACGTTGGGGTTATAAACCGCGTCGAACACA
>CAMEPN010000122.1 GCA_945931735.1 uncultured Clostridia bacterium | reverse complement strand
AGCTTGTTCCAAGAACAGTGTCCACCTTCTTGTAGGTGCCTGTCTTGGAGGTAGCTCTGTAAATGTAGTAGCCTGTTGCGCCTGTGTCCTTCCAGCTAAGGTCAACGGAGCTTGTGGACTTAGGCTTTACGGTGAGACCTGTGGGAGTTGTGGGGATAACCTTGATAACTGCCGTACCGGTAGTGCCGTTAATGCTTGTAGCGGTTATTGTAGCGGTACCCGCAGCTCTTGCGGTCACAAGACCGTCCTTGTTGACAGTAGCAACACTGGTGTTGGAGCTTGTGAGAGTGTATATCTCGCCGAACTGGCTGCTTGTGGGCTTCGCAGTTACGGTAACGGTTGTCTTTTTGCCTTCGTTGAGCTTAAGTGTACCCGAAATTACCATAGAAGCGACAGCGTTGTAGGACTCCTTTTTTCCGCTGTAACTCTGCCAGCTGGAGGCATACTTGGACGCATAGTATACGTCGGGAGTTGAAGCAACGTCAAAGGCGTTTGTTATGTTGGTATATTCACCGCCGAATACTGCCTTGTCAAGGGAGCTGCAGCCGGAGAATGCGTTTGCCTGAATTACCGTAACAGAGGGGGAAACATAGATCTCCTTAAGAGATGTGCAGCCTCTGAAGGACTCCGCTGTGATCGTTCTTACCTTGTTGGGGAAGAAAACGGAGGTGATGGAGGTGCAGCCCATGAATGCCGCCTCTTCGATCGTCTTAAGCTCTGCGGGGAGAGTGAGGTTAGTAAGCTTGGAGCAGTTTGCGAACGCATTGTTGCCGATCGACTTAACGCTGTCGGGAATGCTTACAGTTGTGAGGCTGCTGCATCCGCTGAAAGCGCTTGCGCCGATAGAAGTTATGTAAAGGGGAAGGGTAACTGTTGTGAGCTTTGTGCAGCTGTCGAAAGCCTTAGAGGGGATTTCGGACGCGCGGCAGGTGAGGTTTGCGCTGCTGAGAGCAGTACAGTTCATGAACGCGCTCTCTCCGATGCTTGTTACGGAAGAGGGGAGCGTGATACCTGTCAGCGCGGTGCAGCCGAAGAAAGCATTTGCGCCGATAGTTGTGAGAGTTTCGGGCAGGCTTACTCTGGTGAGGCCTGTGTAGTTGCTCAGTGCGCCGTCGCTAAGCACCTTGATTCCGGACGAAAGAGTTACAGCGGTTATACGGGGCTTAATGCGGTTTTCGCAAAGACCCGAAACGGAGTAAACCGTCTTTCCGTCGATCTTTGAAGGAACTGTGATAGCAGTATCTGTGCCTATGTATGCAGTTACATTAGCATTTCCGGAAATAACTGTATATTCCCAGTCGCCGTATGTTTCGGCATATGCTCTTTCAAAACAGAACACACAGGACAGAGCTGCCGCCATGACTACCGCCATTATCAGCGACAGAATTTTCGTGGGTTTTTCTCTTACCATAAATATCCTCCTTTGATTGCTGCCAAAATATTCTTTTGGCATATATTATATTTTAGCACATTTCAGTACAAAAAACAATAGATAACCATATACAAATTATCGCCCCAAAAACAGTGATTTTGACGGAAAACAGTATGCGGCACTAACTTTTCCGTGCTTGACAAAAGAGCGCAACTATATTATAATATATGTTTGAGGACGCGATTTTTTCCTCCGAAATTTGATTTCAAGGTTCGCACAGCCGCTATTTTTATGACGGGAACGGCGTGTGTTTCTTTAAATAAAAGTGCAACGAAAGGATTTGATAAAATGCCGGTAAAAATAGCTGACGGGCTTCCTGCCCAGAGCACGCTTGAAAACGAGCATATATTTGTAATGACGGAGCACCGCGCGCTCCATCAGGATATAAGACCCCTTAAGATCGCGATACTAAATCTCATGCCGACGAAGATAACGACCGAAACGCAGATACTGCGCAGCCTTTCAAACTCGCCGCTTCAGATCGAGATAACGCTGCTCCAGACATCTACATACACGGGCAAGAACACCCCGCAGGAGCACCTCGGGCAGTTCTACAAGACCTTTGACGACATAAAGGACCTTAATTTCGACGGGTTTATTATAACTGGCGCTCCTGTGGAGCAGCTCGAGTTTGAGCAGGTCGAGTATTGGGACGAGCTGTGCCGCATAATGGAGTGGACAAAGACCCATGTGCATTCCACCTTCCACATCTGCTGGGCGGCGCAGGCTGCGCTTTATTATCACTACGGGATACCGAAATATCCGCTTGAAAAGAAGATGTTCGGCGTTTTCACTCACAGGCTGCTTACGCCGAAGTCGCGCCTTTTCCACGGCTTCGACAGCGAGTTCTGCGTTCCGCATTCCCGCCATACCGAGGTTCGCGCGGAGGATATAGAGAAGGTCAAGGAGCTGAAGATCATGGCGGTGTCCGACGAGGCGGGCGTATACGCCGTCTGCACCGAGGACAGCAAGCAGTTCTTTATAACCGGTCACTCCGAATACGACGCGGAAACGCTCGACACCGAGTACCGCCGCGACCTTGCGAAGGGCTTGTCGCCCGAGATACCGAAGCATTATTACCCCGACGACGACCCGTCCAATCCGCCCGTGCTGTGCTGGCGCGCGCATTCCACGCTGCTGTACACCAACTGGCTCAATTATTTTGTTTATCAGACTACTCCGTTCGATATTTCGGAAAATGTTGACTGAATAATTCTCAAATATGCTTTTTTTCGGTTGCTTTTTGTGAGATAGTATGTTATAATAAATATAGGAAAATTAATTGCCACTAAATTGTTGAAAGGAGCATAGCTTATGTCAGAAAACAATGAAAACAGAACTCTTGCTCATTCCAAGGTGGAAATATCGGTCAACCCTAATTTTACGACTGCATTTCTGTCATTTACAAAACCCGAAAACGGCGGGCTTGACGTTACCTTTGAAAAGGTCATGGAAGCCCTTAAGGAAAAGAATATCTCCTACGGCATACTCGAGGACGAGATACGCAAGGCGGTCGACGAGAAACGGTATGACGAAAATATCTGCGCGGCGCGCTGGACTGCCCCCGTTGACGGCACTGACGGCAAAATAACCTATCATTTCGATACGAATACCATGATCGCTCCCGTTGAGGACGAGCACGGCGTTGTAGATTACAAAAACCTCGGTCTTGTGCGGAATATAACCTCAGGAACGTGCATTGCAACCATAACCATGCCTACCGACGGCACTCCCGGAACAGATATCACGGGACGTTCCGTTCCGCAGAAGAGAGGCGTTCCCGCCAACATAAGGGCAGGCACGGGCACGTCGCTTATCAACAACGGCACGGAGCTTATCGCTGCGGTCGACGGAAATCTGCGCTTTACGAACGGAGCCTTTTCGGTGGACGAAAAGCTGCTCATAAACGGCGATGTCGACGTATCAAGCGGAAATATTGACTTTATCGGCAGCGTCACTGTGCGCGGGAATGTCTGCGAGGGCTTTTCGGTTTCCTCAAAAAAGGATATTTCTGTAAACGGCTACTGCAACGGCGCTACCCTGAGCGCGGAGGGGAACATAAGCGTCCGGATCGGCAGCATTAACTCCACGATAAACGCTAAGGGAAACGTTACGCTCGGTTTCTGCGAAAACAGCAGGATAACCGCCGACGGCGACGTCGAGAGCCAGTCCTTTGTCGGAGGAGAGGTGTTCGCAGGGAACGATATCCGCGCGGTAGGAAAGGGCGTAATGGTCGGCGGAAAATATACCGCGCTGAATAATATCGACGCAATGACTATCGGGTCGGAAAATTACACGAAAACAATGCTTATCCTCGGAAACAACGCAGTCCTTTATGAAGAACGCGAAAACCTCCGCCGAAGCATTGCCGAGCTTGACGACAAGGCGGACCAGCTTGGAAAGATACTCAATTCGCTGAGCGAAATGCAGAAGGTAGCCAAGCTCCCGCCCGAGCGCGAGCAGATGAAAGCGGAGGCGCTTCGCAGCCGGCTCAAAATGCAGGCGGACGCAAAGAGAAAGCAGGCGCGCGTCGAGGAGATAAACGCCGCTCTCGAGCTTGCGCAGAACCTGTACATTTCCTGCCGAAAGACGCTTTATCCGGGTGTAACGCTGAGAATAAACTCGAACATTATGCAGGTCAACTCCAAAAACTGCTGCTGCCGTGCGGTCGTTGAAAACGGTGATATCACGATAAAGCCATTGTGATTTTCTGAGATCGCGGGAAAATTTTCTTGACAAATGCCCGTAACAGTGATATAATAATATGTGACCTGTTTTAATGGTCAAATGTCATGGAAAATCAATGAGGTGATTCCGGTGGGAATGTTAGAAGATCTTAATGCTCTGGGAGCTGATATCGACGAGATAAACGAACGGTTTTTGGGCGATTTCGGGCTGTACAAGCGGGTGCTGAAAAAATTCATAGGCTCTGCCAAGCAGTTTGAGGTCATGCCGCATTTCGAGCGCGGCGACAACGATCAGGCAATGCACTGCGCGCATACTATGAAAGGCGTTACGGGTAATCTCGCACTGACTCCGCTGTATAAGGGCTATTGCGAGATCACCGATCTGCTTAAGGCGGACAAGCCCGATGAAGCGCGGCGCGTTTTGGAGGAGATTCTTCCCGTGCAGGAAAAGTTTATCGAATGCATTAAGAAATATTCATGAGAAAAGGTGCATCGCAAACGCGGTGCACCTTTGTTGTATTATATAAACGAAAACAGCTCGTTCAGCGTTCGAATCGTGTGATCCTGTCCGAAGGAGCAGCCCCTGTCCTTTCGGTCGATAAGTACGGAAGCGCAGCCTGCTCTCTTCGCGGTCAGTATATCCTTTTCCTCGTCGCCGACAAAGACGAAGCTTTTCATTTCCGCGCCGAAATGCTCCTCGATGACCCTCAGACCGCCGACATTCGGCTTTCTCCTGCCGCAGGACAGCGAGCTTACATACAAATCGAAATGCGGCATAAGCTCGGGGAAGAAGCTTTTGTGAAGCTCGTCGGGCATTCCCGTTGCAACGTCGGTGAGCGTGCATATCGTCCACCCAAGACCGTGAAGCCGCTCCAGCGCGGGTACGGAATCGGGATAGATATACGGCGTCAGCGCCATGCTCTCGTAAAACGCGCTTATTACCGCGGAAATACTGAACTCCCCGCCCCAGTCCTCGGTCACTTTCCCGAAAATATATTCGGGCGGATAGTCGCGCTCGCGATAGTTCACCTTCGGGTTGAACTGCCGAAGCACCTCGAGCGAACGTGCGAGCTGCTCGTCGGAAAGCGTCAGGGCGAGCTTCTCCCGCACATGGCGGAACGCCTTTTCGTAAAATTCTATCCAGACATTCGGCATATTGCGGTATTCCATCAGCGTGCCGCCGATGTCGAAAACGATTATTTTCATTAGGGGAAATCTCCTTATAAAGCCGCCGCGCGCTGTGCGGAAAGCCCGCGCTTGTAGCGCTCCATGAACCTGTCGAAGCCGTCCGCGCCGTTCTTTTCGGGGGAGAGGGTGACCGCCTCAAGCCCCGCGAAAACCCTTGTTTCGAGCCATTCGGGCAGTGTCAGACCGCCGCCGTCAAGCATGAACGCCGCAAGCAGAGCCATACCCCACGCGCCGCCCTCGCCCGCGGTTTTCATTACGGAAACGTCCGCTTTTATTGCGTCGGCAAGGAACTGCTGCGCAACACCGCGAACCTTGAACAATCCGCCGTGTCCCGTGAATTTGTCGGCGGGAACGTTCTCCTTTTCGGTGAGGATATCCATGCCCATTCTGAGCGCGGCGAACGCCGAGTAAAGCTCCGCGCGCATGAAATTCGCAAGGCTGAAATGCCCGTCGGGCGTTCTGAAATACATCGGCCGCCCGTCGGGAACTCCCGCGACAGGCTCGCCCGAAAGAAGATTGTATGCGGTGACGCCGCCGCAGTCCGGCTCGCCGTTAAGCGCGTTTGTGTACAGCTTTTCGTATATCTCGCCGATATCCGTTTTATTGCCCGACAGCGCGGAAAATTCCGCGAAAAGCTTGACCCATGCGTCAAGCTCGGAGCAGCAGTTGTTGCAGTGCACCATTGCGACTGGCTTTCCGTCGGGAGTTGCAACTATGTCGATTTCGGGATATATCCCTATGAGCGGTTTTTCGAGGACGAGCATGGAGAAAATGCTGGTGCCTGCGGATGGGGAAAAGGGTGTGGTGGATTTCATTGTGGACACCGCCCGCAAGGCCGGGCCCAATCCCTGCCCGCCCATGGTAACCGGCGTGGGCGTGGGCGGCACGCTGGAACAGGCG
>CAMEPN010000121.1 GCA_945931735.1 uncultured Clostridia bacterium | reverse complement strand
GCCGCCGACTATTATCGACACCAGTACCCATATTGCGGGAAGTCCCATCGTTTCGCCGAACAGGAACGGCTTGATGATGTTTCCGTCGATCTGCTGGAGCACGAGCACGAATATCGCGAACCAAATGACCTTTATCGGGTCGGCAAGCAGTATCAGCACTCCGCACGGTATCGCGCCGATAAACGGGCCGAAGAACGGGATAAGGTTGGTCACGCCGCATACAACTGCGATTAGCACGGGGTAAGGCATTCCCATCGCGAACATTCCTATCATCATCGCAACGAAAACTATGAGCGCGTCAAGAAGATTTGATACGATATATTTGTTGAAGATGTTGTTGCTTCTTATGCAGCCCTCGAAAAACCTTTCGCAGCGCTCGCTTTTGAAAAACGCGAAGAATATCTTCTTGACCTGTCCGAGAAGCCGCTCCTTGCTGTACAGCAGATAGATCGCGATAACAAGACCGAGTATGATGTTTTTCAATCCGGTAACTATCGAGGTGATGACCTTGATAACACCCGAGGAAACGTTGCCGAGAATGTCCGAAGCCATAGGCTGCACCATCTCCGCTATTTTGTCGAGCAGGTCGGCAAGGTTGCTGAACTCCGCGGACAGAAGCTTTGCTATGTCGGGGTTATTCGCGAAAACGTCTTGTAAGAACACGTCCGCCCTTTCTATATATCCGGGCATCTGGTCGGCAAGGTCGACTATGCTCTTGGAAACGCTCGGAACTACCGCCACGAACAGTCCCGCGATCGCTGCCAGAACTATCACATATGTCAATATGATGGACAGCACTCTCGCGGCGGAACGGCGCTTGCGCGCCTTTTTTTTCATGCTCGGGGAATGCTTTTCAAGCTGCTTTACGACCGCGCTCTCGCCCACGGGGGATTTGTGGAGCTGCTTCATCACGATGCCCTCGGAGGGCGGCTCGCTTTCCTTCAGCCTCCGAAAGACCTTGTTTTCAAACAGCATCATCAGCGGATTGAGGATATACGCGACGACAATGCCGCAGACTATCGGCGCAGCGACCTCGCCTATCCACGAAAAACCGTTCTTGAACGTATCGAATTTGAACACGAATACCACGAACAAAACTGCCGCGGCAATGACTATAAGGCAGTACGCGGCGATAGTCGTGTACTTTCTGTTCCAATTTATTTTCATAAAGCTCTCCTGTAAAACTTTTCCGCCTGTTCGCGGCGATACCTCACAACTGTGCAGTACGCCTTTATTTAATATTACCATAAAGCTGCCTCTTTGTCAACGGATATTACATTACTTTTCCAATAACAGTAATGATCTTTGAACAAATCGAGCTGTGTAACGGATTACATGGCATAAAATTACATATTTGAGCAATGTTTAACTTTTTGCTGTCAAATGAATTTATGATATTTTGTGCTTATTGCACGAAAATAAAAAACATAGTAAAAACTTATTGACAAAACCGCTAAAACACTGTATAATTAAATCAAACAAAAGAACCGGAAAACCTCCGACTCGTTTGTTTTGTTTAGTTGTCTCCTTTCTTTTGTTCTACACATAATTATTATTTTACTTTGCGGTTTTCCGTCCCGAGCCTTGATTGGCTCTTTTTTTTTGCTAATTTTCACATTAAAGGGGTGGAAATAGACCACGATATATGATATAATAAATATGTTGTGACAAATTAAACTTTCCAAAAAGGACTGATAAAAATTTTCGAGAGAAAACAGATAGGAAACGGTGTGTGGTTCAACAGAATAACCGACAGCCGCTTCAAGATCAACAAAATATCCGTCGGGTTTTATACCGGCTTCGGGGACAACGGCGGGCTGTCCCGCGCGGATTTCGCGCTCGTGCCATACTGCCTGACCGACTGCTGCGCGAAATACCCCGACTATAAGTCGCTGTCGATCCGCTTCGCGGAGCTTTACGGCGCGTCTATTTCGGATAACGTTTCCTTCGCGGGGAACAGGCGCTATACCTCCGTCGCGATATCCACCCTCGACGACAGGTACGCCCTCGAGGGAGAAAAGCTTGAGCGCGAGAGCTGCGAGCTGCTTATCGAGTGCATTCTCCGCCCGCTCGCCGCAGACGGAGCGTTCGACGCGAACCTTGTGCGGCTTATGAAAACCGAGCTTATCGACGCGATCGACAGCGTTATAAACGACAAGCGCTCCCTCGCCGTGCGGCAGGCTGCTCGCACCGCATTCGTCGGAGAGCCGCAGGAGTATCCCGTAAACGGCACGCACGAGGAAGCGGAAAAGGTCACTTCCGAGAGCGCATACGCCGCTTACCGCCATATGCTCGAGCACGGGCATATCGAAATATTCGCGGTCGGGTGCAGCGGCTTTTCCGAGAGCGAAAAGCTGCTCACGGAAGCATTCGGGAGCATTGAGCGCAGCGACATCTGCGAGCCTTACGCGGAGCCTTCCGCCCTCAAGCCCGAGCCTGTCGAGGTGACGGAAAGAATGCCCATGCAGCAGGCTGTCACACGAATGTACTTCAAGGCGCCCGAGATGAACGACCGCTGCGCGAATATGCTTTTCTCGATGATACTCGGCGGAATGACGACCTCGCGCTTCTTTGAGAATATCCGCGAAAAACAGTCGCTGTGCTATTATTGCAGCAGCTTCGCTGACCGCGCAAAGCGGACGCTTGTTGCAAACGCAGGCGTTGAGCCGCAGAACGTAAAGCGCACGCAGGACGCGATAATGCGCGAGTTCAGCGAGATACTCGAAAACGGAGTGACCGAGGAGGAGCTTGAGCAGGCGAAGCTCGAGGCGCTCAACGACATAACCTCGCTTTATGACAGCGTCGGGTCGATCGGCGGCTGGTACCTCGGGCAGGTTACGGACGGGGAGTTCATGTCGCCCGAGGAATATGCGGAGAAGATAAAGGCAGTCACCGCCGACCGCGTTCGTGCGGCAGGCAGGCTGTACAAGCTCGACACCGTATTCACGCTCTGCCCCGAGGAGGTTAGCAATGACTGAGAAAATAAACAGCAGCATTATCGGCGAAAGCTGCATAAAATATGTCCACCCCTGCGGCGTGACCGTTTTCATGCTCCCCATGAAGGGTTATTCCACCGCTACGGCGCAGTTCTCCGTCCGCTTTGGCTCGCAGGACTGCCGCTTCAGAATAAACGGCGGCGAGGAGATCACCATTCCCGACGGCACTGCGCACTACCTTGAGCATAAGCTGTTCGAGAGCGAGGAAAAGGACGCATTTGCGCTGTTCGCGCAGACGGGCGCGTCCTGCAACGCGGGGACAAGCTACGATTACACCGTGTACTATTTCAGCTGCGCGGAGAATTTCGCGAAAAATCTTGAGATATTGCTCGGCTTTGTGCAGCAGCCTTATTTCACCCCGGAAAACGTCGAAAAGGAGCGCGGCATAATCGCGCAGGAAATAACCATGTATCAGGACAGCCCGAACTGGCGCGTGATAATGGAGCTTCTGAGCGGCGTTTACAGCGAAAATCCCATAAAGACCGACGTCGCGGGCACCGTCGAAAGCATCTCCCAAATAACCGACAAAACGCTTTACGACGTGTACAACGCGTTCTACAACCCCGCGAATATGTACCTTTGCATTGCGGGAAATTTTGACCCCGACGAGGCGATAAGGGTGTGCGAAAAATGCCTGAACGAGCGCAAGCCGTTGGAGCTTGAAACGGTGCCGTTCACCGAGCCGCGCGAGGTTGCGAAAAAGCGCACCGAGCTGTCCATGCCCGTGGCAAAACCGCTTTTTGCGATCGGGTTCAAGCGCCCCGACGCATACGGCGCCGCCGCTATGGAGGAATATATCTATTACAACATAATTTTCGACGTTATTTTCGGCGATATGTCGGATTTCTACACGCGAATGAGGGACGAGGGCTATCTCAACGACTCGTTCGGCGACGCGGTATTCAAGGGCAGGGGCTACGTCATGCCGTATGCCGTCGGGGAGAGCGACGACCCCGACTACGTCCTCGCCGAGATGAAAAAGGAGATCAGAAAATTCAAGGCGGCTCCGCCAACCCGCGAGATGTTCAGCCGCATAAAAAAGGCGACCTACGGCGACTGCGCCCGCGCTTACGGTAACGTTGAGGCGACCGCGCAGGCGCTCACCGACGCAGCGCTTGACGGGCTTGCGCCGTTCTCTAAGGCGGAAGCGGCGGCGGGTGCGGATTATGATAAAATGCTCGAAAAGCTCGCGGAGCTGGACGAGGAAAACGTCTGCCTGTCGGTCATCAGACCGCTTTGATGAAAGGAGTTTACACAATGACAGCATTGTTTCAGACGGCGGTCGCGGTCACGCAGGAGATAGAAGTCGAGTTTCCAAACCTGTTCGGCGGCTTTGCCATTAATTATTACAGGGGCTTCACCGTTTTCGGCGTGCCGATATACTGGTACGGCGTTATAATTACCGTAGGGGTCATTCTCGCGTATCTCTACGCAATGCACCGCACAAAGGAATTCGGACTTAACAAGGACAGGGTGTTCGACGTCGTTTTCGCCGCGCTTATAGGCGGGTTCCTCGGCGCGAGAATTTACTACTGCGTGTTCCAGACGCTCGACCCCAATTCCGGCGTAAGCTACGACTTCATTACGACGTTCACGGGTATCCGCGACGGCGGTCTTGCCATTTACGGCGGCATTATCGGCGGCTTCCTCGTCGGGTTCATCGCCTGCAAGATTCGCAAGGTCAAGTTTCTTACCATGTGCGACCTCGCGTCGTTCGGGTTCCTTATCGGTCAGACGCTCGGCCGCTGGGGCAACTTCGTCAACCAAGAGGCATACGGCTCCGTTACCAACCCCGACTGGCTCTTCGGAATGACCGGTACGATCATCTCGCAGAACGTTGAGCCGGGCGCGCTTGTTCACCCCTGCTTCCTTTACGAGAGCGTGTGGTGCCTTATCGGGTTTATCGGGCTGCATTTCTACTCGAAAAAGCTCCGCACCTATGACGGTGAGATTTTCCTGCTGTATATCGCGTGGTACGGTCTGGGAAGGGCGTTTATCGAGGGACTTCGCACCGACAGCCTTATGCTCGGCGATTTCAGAGTTTCTCAGCTTCTCGCGGCGGTTTCGTTCGTTGCAGCGACCGCGCTCTTTATAGTATTCAAGATACTGACCGAAAAAAAGCAGATCCCGCTGTACGTCAACACCGAAGCGTGCAGGGAACTGCTTGAAAAGGACAGACGTGACGCAGAGGATGCCGCTGCGAAAAAGGCGGCAAAGAAAGCGGCAAAGGAGGGCGTTGCCCCCAGCATAATCGACGAGAGCGCCGAGGATATCACGCTCGACGGGGACGAGGACAATGCTCCCGACGAAAACGAAGCGGGAAATGCTCCCGAAAATGCGGACGGCTCCGACAAGGACAATGCTCCCGAGGAAAACGAAGCGGGCAGTGCTCCCGAAACAGACGAAAGTGAGGACAAGGAAAATGGCAGCGAAAATAATTGACGGAAAGGCGGTATCCGCCGCAGTTAAGGAGCAGGTGCGCGCGGAGATAGAGCGCGACGGGCTGGACATCGGCCTTGCGGTTGTGATCGTCGGGGACGACCCCGCGAGCCGCGTTTATGTGAACAATAAGAAAAAGGCGTGCGAGGTCTGCGGGATAAAGAGCTATGAATACGCGCTCCCCGCGGAAACGTCCGAGGAACAGCTCCTCGAGCTTATCGACGCGCTCAACGCCGACGAAAAGGTGAACGGCATACTCGTACAGCTCCCTTTGCCCGCGCAGCTCGACGAGGAAAAGGTGATAAAGCGCATTTCACCGCTCAAGGACGTTGACGCGTTCAGCGCGGAAAATGTCGGTAAGATAATGATAGGAAATTACGCGTTCCTGCCCTGCACGCCTGCGGGCTGCATGGAGCTTATCCACAGCACGGGCGTTGAGGTCAGCGGAAAGGAATGCGTTGTTATCGGGCGCAGCAACATTGTCGGCAAGCCGATGGCAATGCTGCTTCTGCACGAGAACGGAACAGTCACTGTCTGCCACAGCCGCACGAAAAACCTCGCGGAGGTTTGCAGGCGCGCGGATATTCTTGTCGCGGCGGTCGGAAAGCCGAATTTCGTGACTGCGGACATGGTAAAGGACGGCGCGGTCGTTATCGACGTGGGAATTAACCGCCTTGACAACGGAAAGCTCTGCGGCGACGTGAAGTTCGACGAGGTGAGCGAAAAGGCAGGGTGGATAACCCCCGTACCGGGCGGCGTCGGCCCGATGACCATTGC
>CAMEPN010000120.1 GCA_945931735.1 uncultured Clostridia bacterium | reverse complement strand
CAGCCGTCCTCGTTGTTCATGCCTATCTTGAACTTGTTCTCCGCGCCGCTTACCTGCTGCAATGTCCCGTATTTATTGCCGAGGAAGAAGCGGTCGTCGTTTATGTCGGAGTAGCTCCAGAAAACGTTTCTGCGGTTGGAAAGCAGCCCGTTGTCCGCCGTGCTCTGCGGGAATATCTCTACGCCGCCCGCCGCGCAGACGGTGAGCGCCCACGGAGCAAGGGTGACTATTGACCCCGAAACATTGGTTATATTGTGGCATATTTTGACCTTTGAGGAACCGGCAGCGCCGTCCATCCATACCTGTGTGGTGTGCTGCTGACCTGTTCTTGTTACGGGAGAATGCAGCGCGATGCCGTAGTAGCCGTCAAACTCGCCAAGCTCGTCGTATATTACGGGCTGATTATCGGGGACATAGCTGTGGGGGTAGCTTTCGGGGCTGCTCCAGAGCCTGTGTCCGCCGTAGATGTACCATGTTTTGTCATCTCCGAAATATTCGCGCAGCTCCTCGCTGTCGTCATGGAAATCCCTGTTCACGTCCTCAAAGAGCATATTCTCCTTGCCGTTAAGGCAGTAGGAAATAATGCGCGGGCCGACGTCAAGCGTCACGATAATGCTCGCGGTGCCGTTGTCGAGCTTGACGCAGCGTCCGAAGTTCTTGTAGCTAATTTGTGTTGTCGTTACCATTTTATGTTCCTCCGCTGTATATTATTAATTGTCGATTATAACAGGCTTTGCGGTAAATTCATATCCGCAGGGGCGCGGCTTTTCAAACGCGAGCGAATACAGGTCGCCGCAGCGCTCCTCGAATGCCGCCTGGCGGTGAGCCTCGCGGCTGAAAGCGGAAAGCTTCTTCAGCGATGTGTCTATCGGGAGGGGGCAGTCTGCTTTCGCGAGAATTTCCCGCCCGCGCGCGTTCATTCCGAGTATGCGGATATACGCGTTCGGGACGGTGAGCTGCTCCTTATACAGCCCGAGAAAACCGCACATGACCGCGCGGCGTATCCTTGCGAGGGTGTACCGCTTTGTTTTGGTGAGCAGGTAAAGCTCGTCGAGGGTGCAGGCTTTCCGAACCGCCTTGCACAGCCGCTCGGCAAGCCCGTTCGCGCCGTCGTACAGCCGCAGGAAATCATCGGGTCGCATTTCTCGCAGCCTTGCGAGTATCGCGCGCTCAAGCCGCTTAACGTCCGCGCAGGGAGCGTTTTCCGCAGGGGACAGCGCCGACCAGTCCTCCCCCGAAAGTATCTTCTTCCTTATCAGAGAAGCCGAGGCAAAGCCGCCGCTTTCCTCCGCGCTGTCATGCTCCGCGCCGTGCCGCGCGACGGTGAACGGCTCTATCCTGCTGCCGCAGTTGTCGAGGGCGTTCAGATACTCCACGGCGAGCGTGTTGTTCGGCGTGCTTAGCGTTTCGTAAACGTCATCGGTGTAGTATTCCTTGACCGCCTCTGCGAGCGCGGCGGGATAGCTTTTTCCGTTTCGCATAAGCGTGAAGAAAAGGTCGGTGTGTACGGCGTATTCGCTGGCGGCGGAGGCTTCTTTCAGAGCGGCGATGTCCCCGCTCTCGCTCCCGAATGACAGCATATCGACGCAGCCGAGCGCGGTTATTATCCCCACGGCTCCCGCAGCGAAGCCCTCCGCGGAGGACAGGCTGTATTTAGTTGGCAGCTCGATAACAAGGTCGACGCCGTTTTTGAGCGCGGTGAGCGTGCGTGCGTATTTATCGAAAACGGCGACGTCGCCGCGCTGCGTGAAATTCCCGCTCATGACCGCGACGATGTGAGTTGCGCCCGCCGCGCGCGTCTGCTCGAGCTGGTATCTGTGTCCGTTGTGGAATGGGTTGTATTCGCAGATGACTGCCGCAGTTTTCATGGATCATGCTCCTTGTATTTGATATGCAAAATCACTGACTTGACCATATGAAGTCATTCCGAATTATATTTTACACCTATTTCGGCGATAAATCAATAATTTTTGATAAAAAGACTTGATTTTTCTGTGAAAAAGTTATAAAATAAATGTGGTATTATGCATGAGTCGGCGCCGCAGCCGACCATAAAAGAAAGGAAAACAAGGAATATGAAAATTCTGGTCATCAACGCAGGCAGCTCTTCCCTCAAGTATCAGCTTATAAATATGGAGGACGAGAGCGTTATCGCAAAGGGCAACTGCGACCGTATCGGCATTGACGGTCACATCAAGCACACCACCTTCGACGGCAGAAAGTTCGAGGAGGACTGCACCTTCCCCACTCACACCGAGGCATTTGAGAAGCTTGTCGAGGTGCTCACGACCGGCGACGCAAAGGTGCTCGACAGCATGAGCGAGATATCCGCAGTAGGCCACAGAATAGTTCAGGGCGCAGAGATATTCGACAAGACAACGCTCGTTACCGACGAGGTTATCCAGCAGATAGACGACCTGTCCGAGCTTGCTCCCGTACATAATCACCCTCACGCGCTCGCGCTGAGAGCCTGCAAGAAGGTCATTCCCGAAACAACTCCGCAGGTAGTCGTATTTGACACCGCGTTCCACCAGACCATGCCCGAAAAGGCGTATATGTACGGTATGCCCTACGAGTGCTACGAGAAGTACCATGTAAGAAAGTACGGCTTCCACGGCACATCGCACAGATTTGTTACACAGGCTCTCGCAGACGCGCTCGGAAAGGATATCAAGGACCTCAAGATAGTTTCCTGCCACCTCGGAAACGGCTCCTCCATCACTGCTGTACAGGACGGCAAGTCGATAGACACCTCCATGGGCTTCACGCCTCTTGACGGCGTTATCATGGGAACACGCTGCGGCAGCGTTGACGCTTCGGCTGTAACGTTCATCGCGGACAAGATGCACCTCTCCCCCAAGGAGATGAGCGACTACCTCAACAAGAAGTCGGGCTTCCTCGGCATTTCCGGAATTTCCAGCGACAATCGCGACATCACCGACGCAGCGGAGCACGGCGACAAAAAGGCTAAGCTCGCTGGCGAAATGCTGCGCTATGAGATAAAGAAGTACATCGGCTCCTATGCGGCTGTTATGAACGGTCTGGACGCAGTTATCTTTACGGGCGGAATCGGCGAGAACTCCGACGACGTGCGCGCTGACGTTTGCCACAATATGGAGTACCTCGGCATAAAGCTTGACGACTCCGTAAACAATGGCCTGCGCGGCAAGCTGGCGAGAATTTCCGCTCCCGACAGCAAGGTTGAGGTATGGGTCGTTCCGACAAACGAGGAGCTGCTTATCGCGCGCGATACAAAGTCTCTTGTAGAATCGCTCGGGAAGTAAATGACCCCGTAATTTGATTTTTTCCTTGTTTTTTGTTGACATTGCCGCAAGATTGTGATATAATAAACAAAAGCATTTACTGTATGCTTTTTGCCGGTTAAATATTCGCATTTTTTCATACATATATAAATCAGGGATATGCCTGCGATATTGGCTGACGCCGATTTTTCCGAGTATGATCCCTATATCATGACAGGGGTAGCGGCAATGGGTAAAAAAACAGATACAAAAAAACACAAAGGCAGCTCCGGACTTACCGCAAAGATCGTATCGCTTGCGGTAATTCCTTTGCTGCTTTTGTCGATTATAGCGTCTTTTATTATCGCGCTGGCGATATACGATAATTTTAACAAAGAGGTCTATAACGAGCTTCGCAGCGAGTGCGTCACCATAAATACGTTTATCAGCCGCAAGATAACCAGTGACATTTACAGCGATCAGGAGATCAAGGCGGATATTTTTGACAACATTGCCGCTTCGACAGATATGGATATAACCCTGTTCAGCGGCTCGGAGCGTATCATCACCACTGTAAGACAATCCAATGGCAGAAGGGCTGTCGGTACATACGCTTCGTCGGAGGTCGTTTCGGAGGTATTGGATAAGAATACGGATTTTTATTCCAGAGCGGCTGACATAAACGGCGAGATATACTACGGATACTATATGCCGCTTTCCGATACTGACGGAAATGTCATCGGAATGACCTTTGCGGGAAAGAACCGCGAGGGTGTTATCGGCTCCATTACCTTTTCTATCGTCGGAACGCTTGCTGTATCGTGGCTGCTGACAGCGGTCGTGGCTGCGGTCTGCGTTTCCGTGGCAAGCAGAATGGTGCAGAGCCTAACGGTCACGGCAGGATTTATGGGCAGGATCGCCGAGGGCGACACGGACTGCGTTCCCGACGGGCGTATGCTGTCCCGCAGCGACGAGATCGGCGATATGGGCCGCGCGGCGGTAAAGCTTCAGACATCGCTCAGGGAGCTTATTTCCAACGACCCGCTTACGGGGCTGCTTAACAGGCGCGCCTGCAATATTCGGCTGGCGGAGATGCTTGACTCCGCAAATGAGAACGATACGGGTCTTACCGTGGTTATCGGCGACATTGACCTGTTCAAGAAGTTCAACGACCGCTACGGTCACGCCTGCGGAGATCTTGTGCTTAAGGAGGTTTCCGCGATACTTTCCGATGAAACCTCGGGCTGCGGCATTGCTTCAAGATGGGGCGGGGAGGAATTTCTGCTCGCGTTCGCGCTTTCCGATGATGAAGCGATGGACAGAATGGACAGGATAATGGAGCGCATACGCGGCTTCCGCTGCGAATACGACGGGGAGGAGATCTCCGTTTCCATGACGTTCGGCGTTCAGCATTTTTCGGGCGAGAACAATACCGATATCCTCGTCAACAGCGCCGACGCAAAGCTTTACTACGGCAAAAATAACGGCAGAAACAGGATAGTTGAATATATTCCCGCCGAAGAAGCGGCGGAGTGATCGGAGGAAATAATGATCAAATTAGCTGCGCTGCTGCTTTCGTTTGTGGTCATGATGACGGGCTGCATGGAACAAAAAGACGGCGGCGGTATCGAAAACAATATCGGCAGCGATACATCGTCCGCCTCGCAGACGGAGCAGACGGACACTTCCGAAGCGGAAGAGCCTGCCGCCCTCACGGGTTTTTCCGTCGACGGGACAAGGCTGCTTGACGCGAACGGAAACGAGTTCGTAATGCGCGGGATAAACCACCCGCATAGCTGGTTCGCGGCGCAGGACGACACCGCTCTCAAGGCTATCGCCGAAACGGGAGCGAACACGGTGCGTATCGTATGCGGCGACGGGCAGCAGTACAACCGCGACAGCGCCGATACGCTGAAGTCGCTCGTTGAAAAGTGCAAAGAGCTGAACATGATAGCAATACTTGAGGTTCACGATATAACCGGCAAGAACGAGCTTTCCATGCTGGAAAACACTGTCGACTACTGGATCGAAGTCAAGGACGCGCTTATCGGAAACGAGGCATACGTTATCCTCAACATCGCTAACGAATGGGTCGGCGACTGGAGCGGCGAAACATGGCGCGACGGCTACACCGCGGCTATTCCCAAGCTTCGCGCGGCGGGGATAAAGAATACTATCCTTGTTGACGCGGCGGGCTGGGGACAGTACGGGCAGAGCATTGCCGACTTCGGCGAGGAGGTTTTCGCGTCCGATCCCGACAAGAACACGATGTTCTCAATACATATGTACGGCTCGGCGGGAAAGAGCAAGGCGTCGATAACGCGCAATCTGACAGGCGTTACCGATAAGGGACTTTGCGTTATCGTCGGAGAGTTCGGGTATACCCATTCCGACGGCGACGTTGACGAGCAGTATATCATGCAATACTGCACGGAAAATAACATAGGCTACCTCGGCTGGAGCTGGAAGGGCAACGGCGGAGGCGTTGAATATCTTGATATAGCGAACGAATGGGACGGCTCCGTCCTTTCGGCGGACTGGGGCGAGCCACTTATCAACGGCGAAAACGGTATCCGCGCGACATCAAAGATATGCAGCATTTTCTCATAAGGAGTTATTATGTATTCACCCAACGAAAAAAGATATGACGGTATGGTATATAACCGCGCGGGAAAAAGCGGGCTGAAGCTCCCTGCGGTATCTCTAGGTCTGTGGCAGAATTTCGGTCATCAGGGCTGCTTTGAGAACATGGAAAAGATGGTGCATACCGCCTTTGACCTCGGTATAACCCATTTTGACATTGCGAACAATTACGGCCACCCATTCAACGGCAGCGCCGAGGAGAATTTCGGGCGCATACTTGACAGGGGAATGCGCGCCTACCGCGACGAGCTTTGCATTTCCACAAAGGCAGGCTACGAAATGTGGGACGGCCCTTACGGCGACGGGGGCAGCAGAAAGTATCTGCTTGCAAGT
>CAMEPN010000119.1 GCA_945931735.1 uncultured Clostridia bacterium | reverse complement strand
CTCAAAAAACTCACATTTCTTATTCTGACTTGCGGTTGCGCTTACCCTTATAGTATAAGCGGCAGAAAACGCGTCAATAATGTCCTGCGCTTTCTTTGTGTCATTAGCGTGTTCCTCGTCTATTATCAGAATAAACTGCGTTCCGTTCCTGTGAGCGTCAGCTATGCGGTCGAATAGGTTTTTGCGCTCCCCGTCACGAATAGCAAGGTTTTTGTTCTTATTACGAACCAGTTCCCAGTTGATGAATGTCGTAGTTTCCGCTTCAAAGCCATTCTGCATTGCTTCAAACAGGTTCTGCGTTCTGCGGTTGGGAAGCAGCCTGCGCATTTTATCCTGACTTTGCTCCTCTAAATCTCCCGAACCTGGGCAGAACCACACGAACGCAGTATTCGGTCTTGCATTAAACAAGTATTCGTCAATGTAGTCGAGCAGAATGACAGTCTTTCCCGAACCGGTGGGAGATTTCATCACAATAACGGGATTTGTTGTCGGGGAAGTGGTAAGGTCAATTAGCTTTATTACAGCCTGCTCCTGAAAAGGAAACAGCGTCAGCGCAATTCCTCCTGCTACCATGTTTCTCCCTCCTCTCTCAGCTCAAATTCAAAGTAATAATCGGGGATTATGTTTATTTCAGTTCCCGCAAACAATTCAGCCTGTTCGGTTGTAAACAGAATATCATTAGCTGCATATATAGCCTTTACATCGGGATATGAAGCCCAATTCTTGGCAAGCTCATCTGCTTCTTCCTCATCAAGAACCATTATATATTTACTTCCGTCGATTTTTACGCCGTTTTCAAGCTGTATCATCTCCGCAATATGCTCAAGAAGAGCCTCGGAGAGATATTCTTCATCTCGTGCAACAAAGTCGGTGCGGTAGTATTTGAGATTTGCGGGAATACCCTCGGAATAAACGCTGCCGTCTTTCCTTTTGCCTGTGATAACGGTTTTTATGCGCTGATATGTAACCTCTTCGCAGATATTGTTTTCATTGTTCGTGCAGAGTATAAAGCGCCTGCTTCCGCCGTCCTGCTTGTTGAGTTCAAGGACAGCCTGTGCTGTGGTTCCGCTGCCGGCGAAGAAGTCGAGGACAATGCTGGTTTCGTTTGAAGCAATCTGTAATATTCGTTCAATAAGTCTTACTGGTTTTGGGGTAGAAAATCCTGTAATTCCGAATTCCTTTAGTTCAGCTGTTGCACCCTGTGTGTGATTCACATCGTCATAGTGCCACATATTCCTGTTTACTACACCATCATGTTCGAATAAATATTTCTTAATTCTTGGATATTTTGCTGTTCCATTTGTGCCCCAAAATAAGCGGTTATCAGCTTGTAGCAATTCCGTTTGTTCTTTGGAGTATTTCCAGACAGCTGATTCTTTGGGGAAAATCTGTTCTCCTGTAAACGGATTTGTAATTGCATAGAATAAATTAGGTCGCTCAGCTTTTGATTTATTGCAAGTATAGGTAGCAGAATTCCATGCTCCACGAGGGTCATTATCAGGATTTTGATAATATTTCATCTGTTTCTCGGATAATGGTAGTCTATGTGGTTTCCATACAGATTTATCGAAAGCATATACTAATATATATTCTGTGTCATTACTAAAAAATTGAGCATCATTTGACGGAGAGGCTTTCTTAAACCATGATATAATGTCAATAAAATTGGAAGAACCAAATATATCATCGCATAACATTTTTAAAGCAGCGACTTCGTTATTATCAATAGAAATGAATATAGCTCCTACATTAGATAGCAAAGTTCTTGCAATCCTTAACCGTTCTGCCATAAACGATAACCATTTCGAATGAACAAAAGCATCATTTTTATCTATAAATATATCGTCATAAATAAAATCCTTGTTTCCTGTGTTATACGGCGGGTCGATATAGATAACATCAATCCTGCCCTTATGCGTCTTTTCCAGCAGATAAAGGCTGTGGAGGTTATCACCCTCAAGCAGAAAATTATAATCTCCGTCGGGCAGCGCAGCGATTTCCCTTGAAGTATCCTCGGTGAAAACGGGGATATGCGTTCTCATCTGCACATCAACCGCTTCCTCGTGTTCTTCCCAGACAAGTCCGTATTTCTTCGAGTTCAGCTCGCTTTCAATTTCATTCAAAGCGATAAGAGTTGCGTCATCGTCTTTGTGTTCCTCTCGTATTCGTGAAAGGAATTCAAGCATTCTCTGCCTTTTCTGCTGTGAAAGGTTCATATTCTCCTCCTTTATTTTTCTCGGGAAAAATACAGGCACCCACGCACCCAAGCGGCGATGAGTGCCTGTGTAACCGGCTAATCAGCTAAGGGTAATCAATTGTCTGCTACACTCAGCTGTACAACCTTCATCCCAATCACTGTTGATAAATTCATCAACACCGTTAAACTTATTGATCAGGTCATAACCTTTTTGGAGGTATATATCCTCCGAAAACCACACAGCCTTTTCTAAAGAATACTGATGGTCTCCAAAATCAAAGATGATACCTCGTGTAAGCCAAACATCGTATATCTGTGTTCCGTTCTGAAACAAACGTTGATTCTCTTGAACGACAATAACGCTCTTTACAGTTTCATTGAACGGAGTTTCTGCAAAGCTCTTGCATTCTGCGGCTTTATTACGCTCCGTCTCAAGCGTCCATACTGCCACATCTTCTTCTGAGCCGAAGTAATCAAGTGGTTCTACAAAACTGTACAGGTAGAATTCTCCGCTTTCCGAGTTAATCTGAACGACCTGTGAAGACGAATTGACAAACACAAACGGATCATGCTTTACAGAAATAAGCTTCTTTCCAACCATGGAGTTGAGAATAGCCATTTCATCGCTTTTTAAGCGAATATCTATAGAAGTCATGTTAGTTCTCCTTATTATATCCGTATTACCAGGAAAAGATGAATGCCTTCATCATTAAAGCATCATAGTCTCTCGGTGACATTCTGCTCTGTATTGACCATCGAAATTCTCCACAAATTCATTTGTTGAAACAAATTTTCCAACAAGGTTTTCGCCACGCTCAACAATAATGTCCTCTGAAAACCATACATCTTTTTCAAGTGAAATTTCTCTGCCATTGTCAAGCTTAAAAATAACGCCGCGAGTAACCCATACATCATATGTCTGTATTTTGCCGTTATAAAGACGCTGATTCTCGTTAATGATATCCACACCTGTGATTTTTATTTCAATCGGAATATCAATCATTTTCTCACCTGTAAACGAACGAATATCCTGTTCTTCGCATTTGTTTGCCTTAAATACAGCTACATCTTCATCAGCACCATAATGATCCAGTACCTCAATGAAATTCGTAAATGCAATCCATTGATTTTCAACCTTAATACCTACGATACCATATACTGATGTTGAATAAAAGAACGGATCACATCTAAGACACTCAATCTCTCTGCCAACAAATGTTTTTAACAGCGAAATAGTCTCAGAATCAAATCTTTTATCAATTGAAATCATTTGCTTGCCTCCTGAACAAAATGGATTTTTTGCTTCTTGACGCTGCCTGTATGAGTACTATTCTTTATATTTATGTCAACAACCGGAGTTCCGTCTGATTTCGATACCACTCTCATTGTAATCACAGTTCCGTCATGCATTCTTGTAATACGCATATTGTTGTTAACAATCCTCTCTTTTCCACCAAAGGCAATTCTGTCATAGAAATCATATGCTGTTTTTAGATTATCAGCTGATTTTATGTTTCGAGTATCATTACCACCGTGAATGCTGTTCTCTCCAAAATACCCATTGTGAAACAAATATGTGTTTGAAGTGGTCATAACATTTTGTCCAATACTTCGGTAAAACGAAGCATCACCCTTATATCCTGTCCCCATATCACGCACCTTCCTTCTGATGAGTGCGCTCAAACTGGCTTGCGTAACGATGAAATGTCGTGTAGTTTGTGAACTCCCCGAACACACTTTCAGGCATATATCCATGTACGATAACATCGTGCGGAGTAAGAACAGTTAACATTTCGTATAAGCCTTTTCGGTACATTTCTTTTTCCGCTTTTGAACGAATGCAGCCATGAGTACTTATTGCAACGATGTTATTAGCGGGAACACCAAGAAAGCAGTATTCAAAACTGCTCTCATCACTCCATCTGACATTAGGGATAACAGGAATGCCGTTCTTCTGAAGATAAAAGCCCACAGCACGATTGAAATATGTATTAACCTGCTGCAAACAGGGAACTTGACCGATAAGCATACTGCAATCGGGCGTAATCACACCATCGAATTGCTTAAGTAAGTCAAGATATTTAGTCGTTGAGGTTAAAACATCAGAGAAATACTTGTCGTGCATGTAAAAATGCACATACGCTCTTTTGTTTGTGGCTCTCTTTGCCTTTTCAAAAGGAATAATATCCTTGGGCACCTGGGTGTTGTGAAGGTTCATTAGCACTGGAATGCCAGGTGGCACAATGAAACTGGCACCATCTGTTAAATACTGATGGAAACCATCGTCTAAAATTGTTTTCTTCATAAATAACCTTTCCGATGCATAGAGCATCTTACAAAAATTGTTGATTTTGTACAAAATGTCAATAGACAAAGAAAGGTCAAATATGCTATAATAATCAAAGAGCATAAGATTTGCTTATAGCATATCTTGCCGAAACGCATTGGCTTGCTGCTACCAACAGCTTGTCAATGCGTTTTCTTTGTCATGGGATATACAATCAATAAACATCACCGCCTTTCATATACAACGTGTCCTTAATCTTTTATCAAAGCTAAAAGGTCATAGAAATAGAAATTCCTATTACGCTTCTTGCCGTCCGTGAATATTATTCCTTCGGTCAGTAGAACATTGAGATACCTGTTGATTGTTGCCAAAGGAATGTCCGAATTATTCTGTATGGTCTTTGCGTCAAATATCGGGTGTTTAAACATCAAGTCAACAATTTTGATTACGCTGCTTGACGACTTGATAAGATTGCACGCTTTTTCTTTTGTGGCGTCGTACAACTTGTTTATATCTGCAATTATACGAATGTACTTTCTGCATTGCTTGGCAACCGTTTCCAGAAAGAATTTTATCCATTCGTTCCATTTGCCTTCCTCGCGAATGTCCATAAGAAGCTTATAATACTTGTGCTTATCTCTTTCAAGTGCTTCGCTTACAAAGAAAAACGGAGCCGGAATTTGATCCTGTGAATAAAGGTACAGCGGTATAAGTATTCTACCAACTCTGCCGTTACCGTCACCAAAGGGGTGGATAGTTTCAAATTGCGCGTGGATTATTGCTATACGAACAAGCGGTCTCAGATTATCGCTCGGTGAATTCATATACTCTATGAGATTGTTCATAAGTCCGGGAACATATTGTGGCTCCGGAGGAGTATATACCAGCTCTCCATCGTTCTTGCCGATATAGTTTTGATTGTCACGGTACTTCCCTATTGTTTCTGTACATCTACGAACATTCCCGGAAAGAAGCTCTTTATGGATTTCTTCAATCAGTTCGTTGTCGAAATCTCCACGTTTCAAGCGCTTCATACCAATAGTGGTTGCCGTAATGTAGTTGACAACCTCATTGATATTTTTATCGTCATCGCTTGGTGAAATCTGGTTTATCAGCACACCGTCAAGAGTAGCCTGTGTTCCTTCCATCATAGAAGAAGAGAGTGCTTCTTTTTGTTGTAAAGTGGGCAAAAACCATCCGCTGTCCATTTTGCTGTCATTGATTTTTTGAACATATACTTCCAACGCAGTATTGGCGTCAATCAGTTCCTCCAAAAAAACATTGACATCAAGAGTGCCATACGCTTGCGGCAACTCTTGCGGCAGATACGCTCCTTTCATGACACATCCCTCCCTTTCTTAGTCATTATAGCACAGTTAAACTCATTTGTCAAGTGTTTTGAGCGGTATTTTGAACAATATTTTATCTTGCAATCAAAAATGCGGCTATTATTGCGATTGTTGACTCTGTTATTCATCGTTTCACCCCTCTCGCCCTCTGCTTAAGAAATTCCTGTAGCTTCTGCGTGAGGTTAAGGCTCTCAATGAAATCCAGCACCTTTTTGTACAATGCCTTCAGGCTTCCAAGCTCGTTTTTGGTTTTACGGAGTTCCTCTCGGAGCGGGTAAATCTCCAGTGCTTTCTGTTCAAGAACAGCGTTCCTTTCGGCGGCTTCCTCGTTCTCCTTTTTCAGCCTTGTAATCTCGGCGGTCAGCTCGCTTTCTCTGTTCTCGGCGGCAATCTGCTTCTTGGAGAGGTCGGTCAGCATTCCGTAATCCT
>CAMEPN010000118.1 GCA_945931735.1 uncultured Clostridia bacterium | reverse complement strand
CACCTGCGCGATTTTGCGGGGATAACCTCCGAAATTACCATCGTAAGCATGGGCGACAAGGCGGAAATATGGGATACCGAGCTGCTCCGCGAGAATGAGGAGGAGTTTGGTCAGGCGGCTATCATGAAACTGGCAAAGAAGGCTGAGATATGACCGAATTTTCGCATACCACCGTTCTGCTCAAAGAAACGGTCGACGGCGTGTTTACAGACCCAAAGGGCGTTTACGCCGATCTGACCACGGGCGGAGGCGGGCACAGCCTTGAATTGGCGAAGCGGCTGGACGGGGGGCGTCTTATCTGCTTCGATCAGGACGCGGAGGCGATCGCTGCCGCAGGGGTGCGGCTGAGCGGTTACCCCGTTACTTTTGTTAAGAGAAATTTCTGCGAACTCGGAGATGTCCTTGACGAGCTGGGGATAGAAGCTCTCGACGGGATAATCGCCGACCTCGGAGTAAGCTCGCATCAGCTCGACACGGCTGAACGCGGCTTCTCGTTCCATAACGACGCGCCGCTTGATATGCGCATGAGCGGCGAGGGGCTTTCCGCGCGCGATGTGGTGAACGACTACACGTTCGAGGAATTAAGGCGCATACTTTACGAATACGGCGAGGAGAAATTCGCGCCGAAGATTGCCGACGGGATAATAAACGCGCGCGCGGTGTCGCCCATAGAAACAACGGGCGAGCTTGCGGAGATAATAAAAAAGAGCGTTCCCGCCGCCTACCGCAGGGAGAAAAACCCCTGCCGCAAAAGCTTTCAGGCGATAAGGATAGAAGTCAACCGCGAACTGGACGTGCTGGAAACGGCGCTTAGCGTCGGATTTGACCGCCTTAAAATTGGCGGACGTTTTTCCGTTATAACGTTCCATTCGCTTGAGGACAGGATAGTCAAGAACCGCTTTAAGGAGTTCTGCACCGGCTGCACCTGTCCGCCCGAGTTTCCCGTCTGCGTGTGCGGAAAGCTTCCGCGCGGAAGGCTTGTCACAAAAAAGCCGATAACCGCGAGCGAGGAAGAGCTTGCCGCCAATATCCGCAGCAGGAGCGCAAAGCTCAGGGTTATAGAAAAGATAAGGAAATAGACCCGAAAGGACAGAAGGAGGAGTTGAAATTTGGCTGTTCCGCACAGAGATAACACGAACCTTGCATACGACCTGTCGAGATTTGATTCTACGGCAAGAGAGCAGCGCGAAAGAGAGCGCGCGGAAGAAGAAAAACAGCGCAGGCAGATACGCATTGCGCCGCATTCCGTGTCAAAAACAGGCTCCGTTTTTAAGATATTTTCTGTCACCGTGGTGTTATTCGCGGCGCTTTGCGCTGTAAACTGGTCGAGCACGGCAAAGGACGATATGGCGCGAAAGGTGACTCAGCAGCAGGCGCTTCTTGAGAGCGCGCAGGACGACAACGCCCTGCTTCAGAGCAAGCTCGATTCAAAGGTCAACATCTCCTATATCGAGCAGTATGCGACCGAAAACCTCGGCATGGAGAAGGTCGCGAGCGCGCAGAAAAAGTACATCAGCGTCAACACCGAGGACCTTATTGAGGTGGATGAGGACGCGTCCGAGGGATTTTTCGGCAGCATTAAAAAGTGGTTCAGCGACACCTTGGAATTTTTGGGGTTCTGACGGCATAAAATATGGGTGACAAGCCCTTGGTCGGTCGGCAGAAACAAGGGATACACACAGCAAGGCCGATTTCTATATCGGCTTTGCTTTTTTGATTTTATAGGATATTGTGTGATAATTCGGCGCAGCAGGAGGAACAATGGCGAAGATAGGACAGCGGCTTAAAAAGGGCGCGGTAAGATTTGTAAACTGGGTTAAGAAAAAGGACGCCGAGGCGGTAAACGACAAGGGCTGGGGCATGAGAGGCCGTCAGGCGGTCATACTTGTCGCTGCAGTGGGATTTTCCTGCGTTGTCGGGTATAATCTGCTCAAATACACCGTCCTCGAGGGAGAGCAGTGGCGCGTTCTCGCGAACAATCAGCAGATGCGCCCGCTGACCATAAAAGCGAGCCGCGGAAGCATTTACGACGCCAACGGCACCGTCCTTGCGCAAAGCTCCACCGTATGGGACGTGATAATCGCGCCCGGGACGATATATAACGCGAACGAAGCGCTGCGCGACGAGTATGCTAAGGCGAAGGATAAGTGGAAAGAGGGCGACGAGCCGCTCGGCGAATATGTTGACCTTGCGGAGAAGATATGCTCGGAGCTTTCGGAGATACTCGACGTTGACAAGCAGAAGCTGCTTAAGGCGTGCGAGGATCACGACAATATGTACTACATAGTCAAGCGCAAGGTCGAGAAGCCCGAGGTCACGCTCATCACCTCGTTCCTTAAGGAAAACGGGATAAGCTCCGACTGCGTTTATACGCAGGAAAGCAGCAAGCGCTATTACCCAAACGGCACGCTCGCGGCGAGCATACTCGGGTTCACAAACTACGAGGGCGAGGGCGTTTACGGGCTTGAGGCGTATTACGACGACTACCTGAGCGGCACCGACGGAAAGGCGTTCTATACGCAGGACGGAAGCGGAAACGGCGTCGAATATGCGAATGACTATTACTATTCCGCGGTAGACGGATACAGCCTTGTGCTGACGCTGGACGAGGTGCTTCAGCATTACCTCGAGAAGAACCTCGAGCTTTGCGTTTCGCAGCATGAGGTCGTAAACCGCGCCTGCGGCATAATCATGAACTGCAACACGGGCGCAGTGCTCGCGATGGCGACGTCGCCGGGCTTCGACGCGAATAACCCCTCGGAAATAACCGGCAAATACGACCTCGAAAAGCTCGAAACGCTCAAGGCGTCCGACGCGTCCGAGGAGGAGATAGACGAGCTTGAAGCGACGCTCCGCGAGAAGCAGTGGAAAAACAAGGCGATAACCGAGCTGTACTACCCCGGCTCCGTTTTCAAAACGGTCACCTGCGCGAGCGCGCTCGAGGAGAAGGTCATCTCCCTCGAAAGCTCGTCCTTCAACTGCCCGGGCTATGCGATAGTCGCGGGTCAGCACATAAGCTGCTGGAACCACAGCGGACACGGAACGCTGACTCTCCAGGAGGCGATAACCAAGTCCTGCAACCCGTCCTTTATCGCGATAGGTCAGGCGCTCGGCGCGGAGAAGTTCTCCGACTATTTCGAGGCGTTCGGATTTACTGAGCCGACGGGCATAGACCTCCCGGGCGAATCGGGAAGCCTTTATGTCCCGCGCGACAGAATGGGGCCGGTCGAGCTTGCGTCCTCGTCGTTCGGTCAGACAAACAAGGTCACTCCTATTCAGGTGACAACGGCGATTTGCGCCATTGTAAACGGCGGCTACCTCGTCACCCCGCACCTTGTCGACAAGGTTCTGGACAGCGACGGGAACGTTGTCGAAACAAAGCAGACTGAAATCAAGCGGCAGGTCATTTCGGAGGAAACCTCGGCGACCATGCGCGGGATAATGGAGAACATAGTAAACACAAACGGCGGCTCCAACGCGTACATAAGCGGCTACCGTATCGGCGGCAAGTCGGGTACGACGGAGCGAATAGACGAATACAACGCCGCGGGCGGCGCTGCGGGCGGGGCAAAGATGACCTATGTTTCGTCCTTTGCGGCAATGGCTCCCGCGGACGACCCGCAGATAGTCATGCTGGTAATGGCGGACACGCCGACCGGAACGCAGTATTACGGCTCGGCGGTAGCTGCGCCTGTCGTTTCGGCGGTATTCAAGGAGGGGCTTGAGCACCTTGGCATTTACCCGACCTACACCGCCGAGGAGCAGGCTAAGATGGACGCGACAGTGCCGTATGTTCTCGGCTCGAAGTCGATGAACGCGGAAAGCTCGCTGTCTGCGGCAGGCTTCGACGTAAGGTTCGTCGGCGACGCCACAGGCTCCGCGACAGTCACCACGCAGATACCCTCCTCGGGCAGCACTATCCCCAAAGGCTCGACGGTCGTATGCTATCTCGGAAACGACCTTGACCTTGAAGTGGGAGTTGTCCCCGACGTAACGGGAATGACCGTTTCTCAGGCGAACAACGAGATAACCAACGCAGGCTTTAACATAAAGATAGAGGGCGGCGCTGCGGAAAACTCAAGCGCGCTCGCAGTTGAGCAGAGCCTTGCGCCTGGCACGGAAGCATACAAGGGCAACGTGGTCGAGGTCACGTTCCAGGTAAACAATTATTCGGACTAAGGCGGTGAGAAAATGACCCTCGGAGAGCTTTTTAACGGGATATGCGATATCCCCGAGGCATTGCGCGGCGCAGTCGTTTCGGGGGTCACCTCGGACACGCGCGAGCTGCAAAGCGGCTTCCTGTTCGTGTGTATAACGGGCGCGAGCTTCGACGGACACGCCGCGGCGGAGGATATGCTGAAAAAAGGTGCCTGCGCAGTGGTTACGCAGCGCCCGCTCGGGCTTGAGCGGGAAATATCCACCGCGGACACAAGGCGGCTTTATCCCGAGCTGCTTTCCGCATTTTACGGCAGACCGACGCGGAAAATAAAGCTCGGCGCGGTCACGGGGACAAACGGAAAGACAACCGTCGTGAACCTCTGCGCGCAGATAACGCGTTATCTCGGGCATAAGACGGGTGTTATCGGAACGCTCGGCACGGACACGGGTGACGGGCTGGAATATTCCCACGACGGCCCGCCCACCACTCCCGAGCCTGCGAAGCTTTACAGCCTGTTCGCGCAGATGGCGGAAAAGGGGACGGAATACTGCTTCGTGGAAGCGTCGTCGCAGGCGCTCGCGCAGCACCGTTTCGCGGCGGAGCATTTTGAAGCCGCGGCGTTCACCAACCTCACCCGCGACCACCTCGACTATCACAAGACAATGGAAAATTACTACCTCGCCAAGCGCTCGCTGTTTGATATGTGCGGCGCGGCGGTGGTGAATATAGACGATGAGCACGGCGTGCGGACTGCGGAATACTGCCGCGATAAGGGGATACCCTGCCGCACGGTGTCGGTGTTCGGAAAAGCGGATTATTACACTGAATGCGTGAAGCTTCTCCCGCACGGCGCGGATTTTGTCCTCACGGACAGCGCGGCAGGGAAAAGCTGGCCGGTGCATTTCTGCATGACCGGATATTACAACGTCAGCAACGCGGTAGAAGCGGCGGTGATGTGCGCACAGATGGGGTTTGAGCTTGACGACTGCCTTTGCGCGCTGGAAAAGATAACCGGCGTCAGCGGGCGGCTCGAAACGCTGTACAGCGGCGATTTTACGGTAATAAGGGACTACGCCCACACCGACGACGGACTGGATAAGGTTTTGGCGGGATTAAGACCGCTCGCAAAGGGCAGGCTGATCTGCCTTTTCGGGGCGGCGGGCGAGCGCGACGCGGGAAAGCGTCCCGACATGGGAAAGGCTGCCGCGCGCTATGCCGACTATATTTTCGTCACGGCGGACAATCCGCGCTTTGAGCCAATCCGGCAGACCATAGAGGGCGTTGTCGCGGGGATACCCGAGGGCGTTCCCCACGAGGAATACGAGGACAGGCGCGAGGCGATACACGCGGCGCTTTCCATGGCGAAAAAGGGCGACGTAATCGCGCTGTGCGGAAAGGGTCACGAGGATTATCAAGCGGTGAACGGCGTTGATATCCCGTTCGACGAAAAGGAGATAGTGCTGGAATGGCTGAAGGAAAACAGATGAAATATATGTTCACCTCGGAGGAGATAGCAAAGGTAACGGGCGGAGTGCTCCGCGGCGGGAACGTCGGCGTGAACGGCGTTTCGACCGACACGCGCACGATAGAAAAGGGCTGCCTTTTCGTTGCGGTGCGCGGAGAACGCTTCGACGGGAACGACTTTATCCCCGCGGCGGCGGAAAAGGGCGCGGCGGCGGCTCTCTCCGACCTTTCGGAGGGGACTGTCCATGTGAATATCCCAGTGATATGCGTTCGCGACACGCGCGAGGCGCAGCTGAAGCTCGCGAGGTATTACCGCGACAAATTCGCCGCAAAGCTATGCGGAGTTACGGGCAGCGTCGGAAAGACCTCCACGAAGGACATGATATACGCCGTTCTTACCGCAAAATACAAAACGCTCAGAACGCAGGGCAATTTCAACAACGACATAGGACTGCCGCGAACGCTGTTCGGACTGGACGAAAGCTACGGCGCGGCGGTGATTGAAATGGGAATGAGCGCGCTCGGCGAGATAAGCGTGCTGTCGCAGGCGGCTCACCCCGACTGCGCGGTTATAACGAACATTGGCTACTGCCATATCGAAAACCTAAAGACCCGCAGGAATATCCTGCGCGCAAAGCTTGAGATACT
>CAMEPN010000117.1 GCA_945931735.1 uncultured Clostridia bacterium | reverse complement strand
GAGATGATACTCGCGGGCGCTTCCGCGATACAGATGGGTACTGCTATCTTCAAAGACCCCTATTCGCCGCTTAAGGTCATCGACGGCCTGTCGGAATATATGGACAAAAACGGCATAAGGAGCGTGTCCGAGCTTGTCGGGCAGGTTCAGCCGTGGTGATTTTGCGAAATTGATATCATTGCCGCCCCGAAAAGGGCGGCTTTTCATTTTGTTCCTTTTAGAAAATGAAATTTTTCGTTTGCCCGTGCGCAGATATTGACTTTTTAAGAAAATGTGTTATAATTAAAATGTATGTGTTATTACATTTACTAGATGGAAATAACTGTAAAATTTAATTATGTTTAAGGACGGAAAAGCTATGAAATGGACAGGTTTGAATGATCTGCGCGAAAGCTATCTTAAATTTTTCGAGTCAAAGGGACACCTCCGAATGGCGAGCTTCCCGCTCGTTCCGCAGGGAGATAATTCCATACTTCTCATCAACGCGGGAATGACCCCGCTGAAAAAGTATTTTCAGGGCATTGAGGAACCCCCGTGCCACCGCGTGACCACCTGCCAGAAGTGCATACGCACTCCCGACATTGAAAACGTCGGCAAGACCGCGCGCCACGGCACCTATTTTGAAATGCTCGGCAACTTCTCCTTCGGCGATTATTTTAAGCACGAGGCTATCGCGTGGGCGTGGGAGTACCTCACAAAGGTGCTTGAGATACCGCCTGAGCGCCTTTGGGTCACTATCTACGAGGAGGACGACGAGGCAGGCGATATCTGGGCAAACGAGGTAGGCGTTCCGCGCGAGCGTATCATCAAGCTCGGCAAGGCTGACAACTTCTGGGAGCACGGAAGCGGCCCCTGCGGTCCCTGCTCCGAAATTCACTACGACCGCGGCGAGAAGTACGGCCATTTTGACCACATCGGACAGGATAATTTCGAGGAAGTCGGCGACTGCGACCGTATCATCGAGATATGGAACAATGTATTCACACAGTTTGACAACGACGGCAACGGCAACTACACCCAGCTTGCTACCAAGAACATTGACACGGGAATGGGTCTGGAAAGACTTGCCTGCGTAATGCAGGACGTTGACAACCTGTTCGAGGTCGACACCGTTCAGAATATAATGAAGAAGATCTGCTCCATAGTCGGCGTAAACTACAAGGACGACGAGCAGAAGGACATCTCTATCCGCGTTATCACCGACCACATCAGAAGCACGACATTCATGGTAGGCGACGGCGTTCTCCCGTCCAACGAGGGCAGAGGCTACGTTCTTCGCAGACTGCTCCGCCGCGCGGCAAGACACGGCAGAATGCTCGGCTGCAAGCGCCCGTTCCTGCATGAGGTATGCGACACCGTTATCGACGAGAACCTCTCCGCATATCCCGAGCTGGGCGAAAAGCGCGCTTATATCAAGAAGGTTATTCAGACAGAGGAAGAGAGCTTCGCAAAGACTATCGACAAGGGCACCGAGATACTGGGCGAGATGATCGACGCGCTCATTGCAAAGGGCGAAAAGACGCTCCCCGGCGCGGACGTATTCAAGCTCCACGACACCTACGGCTTCCCGCTCGACCTCACTAAGGAGATACTCCACGAAAAGGGTCTTGAGGCGGACGAAGAGGGCTTCAGGCAGTTCATGCAGGAGCAGAAAACCACTGCCCGCGCGAACAAGAAGCTCGGCGGCGGCTGGGACAACGCGAAGAACTCCGAGCTTGACGCATACAAGACAGAGTTCGTCGGTTATTCGACGCTCGAGAGCGCTACAAAGCTGCTCGCTATCGTAAAGAACGGCGCTGTTTCCGAGCTTTGCGAGGAGGGCGACGACGTTTCCGTTATCATCGAGAAAACGCCTTTCTATGCGGAAATGGGCGGTCAGGTAGGCGACTGCGGCACTATCTCTAGCGGCGACAACGTTATCGAGGTAACAGATACGCAGAAGCTGACAAACGGCGCATTCATCTGCAACGGCAAGGTGGTAAGCGGCGGATTCGCGGCGGGCGAAGAGGTGCTCGCAAAGGTCGACGCGGAAAAGCGCGCGGCTACCGAGCGCAACCACACCTGCGCGCACATTCTTCAGGCGGCGCTGCGCAGCGTGCTCGGCGACCATGTTCACCAGAGCGGCTCTTACGTTGACCCCTACCGCTGCCGCTTTGACTTCAGCCATTTCAGTGCGGTCACACCCGATGAGCTTGCGAAGATCGAGGAATATGTAAACAAGGTAATAATGGCGGCTGTTCCCGTAGTGACCGAGGAGCTGCCTATCGAGGAAGCAAAGAAAAAGGGCGCAATGGCGCTGTTCGGGGAGAAGTACGGCAACGTGGTACGCGTTGTTTCCGTGGGAGAATATTCCACCGAATTCTGCGGCGGTACGCACCTCAAAAACTCCGCGCAGGCGGGTCTTTTCAAGATAGTTTCCGAGTCGTCGGTTTCCAGCGGCGTAAGGCGTATCGAGGCTGTGACCGGCATGAACGTGCTCGAAATGCTCAACGATATGAAGTCCACGCTGAACAAGGCTGCGGAAGCGCTTAAGCTCCCGAATGCGAACGACCTCGTTCACCGCTGCGAATCCGTGGTTGCGGAGCTGCGCGAGAAGGACAGAAAGATCGAGAGCATGGAGCAGGCGGCGGCTAACGCAAAGCTCGGCGACCTCGGCGGAAATGTCCCCGAAATTGCGGGCGTTAAGATAATCACCGCCGTGCTCGACGGAACGGGCGCGGACGGTCTGCGCAAGGTCGGCGACAGCCTTGCCGAGAAGTACGACTGCTTCGTAGCAGTGCCTGTCGGCTCTGGCGACGGAAAGAGCAATATCCTCTGCAAGTGCAGCAAGACGGCGGCAGCAAAGGGCGCGAACGCGGGCACACTCGTTCGCGAGATAGCTGCCGTTGCAGGCGGAAAGGGCGGCGGAAAGCCCGATCAGGCTATGGCGGGCGTTCCCGACGCTTCAAAGCTCGGCGAGGCTCTCGCGGCGGCTGAGGGCATTGCGGCGAAGTATATCCACTAAGCTTAACGGAAAATTAACGGATTATTATGATACAATAAGCGCGGGAGCGCGTGTTTACGCCGTTTCCGCGCTTGTTGATTATATGATAATATTGGTCGCTGACCGGAACGTTTAAATGACAACGGAGGTAAATATGGAAAACTGCTTATTCTGCAAAATAATCGCGGGGGAAATACCCTCGACAAAGGTGTATGAGGACGACAAGATACTTGCGTTCCGCGACATCGCGCCGATGGCGCCGACGCATATCCTCGTTATCCCGAAGGAGCATATCGGAGGCGTTGACGAAATAACACCCGAAAACAGCACGGTCGTTTCTTATATTTTCGAGAAGATAGCAGAGATAGCGCGCGCCGAGGGGCTTTCCGACGGCTACCGCGTTGTTTCCAATATCGGGGAGAACGGCGGTCAGACCGTCCGCCACCTGCATTTCCATATCCTCGGCGGAAAGAAGCTCAGAAACGAGATGGCATAATGGCGGTCATCGAAGAACCACGCCTTAAGTCTGACCTCAAGGCGGGAAAGCTTTCGGGGGTGTATTTTCTCTGGGGCGAGGAGGATTACCTCGTCGGAATGTACGCGAAGCGGATAACCGACGCCGCCGTGCCTGCCGAATCGCAGGACATGAATTTCGTTAAATATTCCGACCCGCCGTCGGCAGACGAGCTTTCCGACGCGGTGGACAGCCTGCCGTTTTTTTCGGAGAGAAAGTGCATACTGATAGAGGATCTTGACCCCGACGCACTGGACGCGGCGGAAAACAAGGCGTATCTCGCAATTATTGAGAATATCCCCGACACGACTGTTCTCATTATTTCGCAGGTACATCTCGCGATAGACCCGAAAAAGCCCAAGGCTAAGATGAAAAAGCTCATGGAAGCCTGCGCGAAAGCGGGCTGCTCCTGCGAGATGAAGTTCATGTCCGCGGCGCAGGTGTCCGCCATGGCGGAGAAAAGGGCGGCTCGGAGCGGCTGCGCGCTGTCCCGCGAGGACGGGGCGTATCTCGCGGAGCTGTGCGGGAGGAGCCTTACCGCCGTGTCCAACGAGGTTGACAAGCTGTGCGCCTACAAAAACGGCTCGCCGATAACCCGCGGGGATATCGACGCGCTCTGTCCGAAGCCTGCCGACGCGAGCATTTACGCGCTCGCCGACGAGCTTATCGCGGGGCGGACGGAAAAGGCTTTTTCGGTGCTGGACGATCTTTTCGTCCGCCGCGAGGAGCCGATAATCATTCTCGCCGCGCTTTCGGGCTATTTCACCGACCTCTACCGCGCGAAAATAGGCGCTGCCGCGAGGAAAAGCTACACCGACGCAGCGGCGGCATTCAAGTTTCCGCCGAACAGGTCGTTCGTCATGAAAAGGGCATACGGCGCCGCGCAGCGGCTGTCCGAGCGGTTTCTCGAGGACTGCCTTGAGATATTGTTCCGCGCGAACGTCAGCCTTAATTCTTCCTCGGCGGACAAGCGGACGCTTATAGAAGAGGCGCTGACGGAGATATCCGTGCTGCCGAGATGATTTGATGTAATGATTAAAATAAAACAGGCAATAATAGTTGAGGGCAGGTATGACAAGATAAAGCTCTCGTCGCTTGTCGACGCGCTGATAATCCCGACAAACGGCTTCGCGCTGTACAAGGACAGGGAAACGACCGAGCTTATAAAAATGCTCGCGAAAAAGACGGGCATAATTATTCTTACCGACAGCGACAGCGCGGGGTTTCAGATACGCTCGCGGCTGCGGAGCGTGGTAAAAGAGGGCGAGGTCATAAACGTATATATCCCCGACATCTTCGGAAAGGAGCGCCGCAAACGAACTCCCTCAAAGCAGGGCAAGCTCGGCGTCGAGGGAATGAGCGCACAGGTGCTGCTCGAGGCGTTCCGAAAGGCGGGCGTTATTTCCGAGGAGGAAGCGCCCAAGGGCGACCCGATAACCAAAGCCGACCTTGTCGGCCTCGGGCTTTCGGGCGGGGAAAATTCCTCGGAGCGGAGGAAAGCGCTTCAGAAGCGGCTGGGTCTGCCCGAGCTGCTTTCCGCGAACCTGCTCCTTGAAATACTTAACGTAAACTACACAAGGGAGCAGTTTTTTTCTATGATAAAGCAGCCAGAATAGCTGCGGAGGTTTTATGGTTTTTTCCAGTCTGACTTTTCTTTTCGCATTTCTGCCGATAACGCTGATAATTTATTATCTTGTGCCTTTTAAGGCGAAGAACGTCGTTATCCTTGTAAGCGGGCTTATCTTCTATGCTTGGGGCGAGCCGATATATGTTTTCGCGATGATACTGTCGACCTTCATCGACTACACCGCGGGGCGGCTTATCGACAAGTACGACGATAACCCGAAAATAAGGAAGATCTGCCTTATCGTTTCGCTGTTGATGAATTTGGGGCTGCTCGCGACGTTCAAGTATCTCGGCTTCCTCATCGACTCCGCGAACGCGTGGTTCGGGCTTTCGATACCCAATCCGAACCTCCCGCTTCCTATCGGCATAAGCTTTTTCACGTTCCAGTCGATGTCCTATACCATTGACCTCTATCGCAGGAATATCAAGGTGCAGAAAAGCGCGGTTAATTTTATGGCGTTCGTCACGCTGTTTCCGCAGATAGTCGCGGGACCTATCGTCCGCTACGAGGACGTTCAGAACGAGCTTGACCATCGCACTATGTCCGAAAAGATGCTCGGCGACGGCATAAGCCGCTTTATAACGGGTTTGGGGAAAAAGGTGCTTATCGCGAACAATATCGGAGCGCTCTGGACCTCGGTCAAGGCGATGGAATATTCCGAGCTTTCCGCCGCTACGGCGTGGCTCGGCATTCTCGCATTCACGTTTCAGATCTACTTTGATTTCAGCGGCTATTCCGATATGGCGATAGGGCTGGGCAAGATGATGGGCTTCAATTTCCCCGAAAACTTCAACTACCCCTATATGTCGCACAGCATTTCGGAATTCTGGAGAAGATGGCACATCACGCTCGGCGCGTGGTTCAGAAGCTACGTCTATATCCCGCTCGGCGGCAACCGAAAAGGTCTGCCGAGGACTATACTCAACCTTTTCATCGTCTGGGCTATAACCGGCATATGGCACGGCGCAAGCTGGAATTTCATGCTGTGGGGCGTGTATTTCGGCGTGCTTATCATACTTGAAAGGCTGTTCCTCGGAAAATGGCTCGAGAAGCTGCCGTCCTTTATAAGCTGGCTGTATACGTTCGTGCTGGTCGTTTTCGGGTGGATAATGTTCGACGGCGTAAGCGCGGGCACGGTCAACATCGGGGATATGTTCTCGCAG
>CAMEPN010000116.1 GCA_945931735.1 uncultured Clostridia bacterium | reverse complement strand
TTTTCGGGAGCCTATCCATTATATCACGTCGCTTCGCGTTTGTCAAGGGGTTTTCAAAAATTTTTTTGAAAAAATCTTTTCAAGCGAAAACGTGATATTTTTTCTGTTTCGCGGCGTTTTTTGTCTTTCCGCGACAGCTTTTATATTATACGCTTTTTTTCGCGTTTTGTCATCATCAATATTGCACAATAATATTATCGCAGTTTTCAACATTATTATGCACACTATTCACAAAAAGCGAGAAAAACCGCCGAAGGCTGACCTGCGGCGGTTTAGGATCATTCTTCCTCGTCCTTAAGCTCGGAAATAATTTTCATAAAGCTGTCAACATCATTGAAATCACGGTAGACGCTGGCGAACCTTATATAAGCGACGGTGTCGATTTTCTTAAGCTTATGCAGCACCATCTCGCCGATCTTATCCGACGTGACCTCTCTCTGGAGCGAATTTTTCAGCTCCGAGGCGATCTCCTCTACCATATTCTCGAGCGCTTCAAGAGAAACGGGGCGCTTTATCGTAGCGCGGCGCAGCCTTTCAACAAGCTTCTCCCGATCGAACGGTTCGATGGAATGGTCTTTTTTTATGACCATAAGGGGGACTTCCTCGATTATCTCATAGGTGGTGAAGCGGAAGCCGCAGTTGATGCACTCACGGCGGCGGCGCACCTTGTTTTCCGTGGGTCGTGAGTCAATTACCTTGCTTTCTTCGCAGCCGCATTCGGGACATTTCATACTTTACACTCGCTTTCGTCTTAAGGCAACACCGAATAATTATTGTCGTTCGATTGCGCCGCAGATTTTTCGTCAGATTATACAAATTTGACGCAGGCGGGCTAACGCCCGTCAAGGAAAATTTGTGAAATATGACGGAAAAGATGCAAGCAAGCGGACGGCAAAGGCGTAGCCGGTAATTGTGCGGTGTTGCCTTAATATATTTTCCGTTGACCACAGGGTCTTATCTATGTTTAATATTATAACACAAAGGCGAAAATTTTTCAACGATTTCAACAGAAAAATCTCAAAAAAATGGGGGAGTTTCCTCCCCCGAAAAAAATTTATTGATATTCGTTGAGTGTAGCCTCAATTACTGCGCCGTATTCGCCTCTGATCTGCGTCCAGCTCTTCTGTTCCTCGCCCTGCTCGAACGCAAGGTTGACCATAAGAGTGTCGATAAGGTCGCTGAAATCGGTGCCGAAGCCGCCGTAGATATCGATCACCATATCATAATTCTCAATGTTCTCGAAAGAAGTAAGGAACTCGTACTGCTCCTCGGAATACTTCTTGTCGTTCATGATGCTTTCCTTGACAACTGCCTGAAGCTCGGGGTCGGTGTTGCACTGGCGCATTATATTGATGAACGCCGCCGCGCCCTCAACATTCTTCGAGCCCTTGGGCACCATGTAGCCGAAGTTGGTGGAGCCATAGTAATACTTATCCGCGGAGGGATCTCTGGGATAAGGAACGAAGCCGTACTCGTCGCCCGTCTTAAGCGTCTGCTTGCAGTAGTCGGTTATTTTCCACTGACCGACGCCGAGGAACGCTGTCTGACCCTTTGTAAGAGGAGCCGTTTCGTTGCTCCACATACCCTCGCCGCGCACCGCGAGCTGCTCTCTGCGCAGGTCCTCAAGGAACTGGCAGGCGCGCTCAACATTGGGGTCGTTCAGATTATTGACGATGTTTCCGTTTTCCGCGCCGATAAGGGGCGTGCCGGTGGTGATGATGATATTGCTGCCGAGCAGACCGTAAATTCCGCCGAGCGCGTCGGGGTTGACCTCGACGAACTTCTGCATTATGGACTTAAAGGTATCCCATGTCCATTCGCCGTTGTCGTAAAGGTCCTTGGGGTTGTCAAGGCTGTACTTGTCGAATATTGTTTTGTTGTAAATAAGTACACTCGGAAGAGCGTTTACGGTGAAGGGGTAGTAATAGTGCTTGCCATTCCATTCGTAATTGTCAACGAGCGTTTCTATGCCCGCCCACTGCGGCTGGGAGAGGTCTATGTAATTAGTAAGGTCCTCGTAAACATTCTTAGCCATAAGGCTGGGGAAAGAAGCGTCCTCCTTATCAACGAGGTCGGGCGATTCATCGCTGGAAATAAGCGTCTGGAGCTTGTCGAAGCGTTCGCTCCATGCAACGTTTACATAGTCTATCTGACCGCCGTAGGTTTCCTCGAACAGCTTAACGCCCGGCTTGATATCGCCTGCGACGCGCGCGTCGTAGTGGCTGAAATAAACAAGGTTCGGGTTGTCAAGCGTCTTGGTGTTGTCAACGAACTGGTCGATATCGACGGGATTGTTGATATCGTCGTCGAGGGTATTTGTAGTTGTGGTGGCAGAGGTGGTATTCTGAGGCGAAGTTGAATTGCCGGAAGTAACGGGCGCAGACTCGTCGCAGGCAGTCATGCTGAGTACCATTCCTGCGCAGAGGAGCGCGCTGACAGCGGCTTTTCCTTTTGAAAAAGACATTTGGTGAAACTCCTTTCGCGTTTTGAGATAGTTGGCAGTAACGGATTATGCCGACTTTAATTATTATTATAACTTATTCACTAAAAAAAGTCAATAGCAGAGAATGCAAAAAACACCCCTTTTATTCTGCATGATAAATTTTGTAAATAAAACAAAATCGCGGACAAGCTGCCCGCGATAAAATGTTGCCTTAAGGCAAAGCGCCGCGCCTTATTCCTCCGCAACGCGTATACGTTCTATCTTTACCTCGGGGTCAAGCGCTCCGTACTCGTCATAAGCGACCGTCACCGTCATGCCGAAAACCGCGTCATTAACGCCCGTGAAGTCCATAATGCTCGCCGCGTCAACATCATAGGTGTACGCCAGCGTTACCGCCGCGGGAAGCTCTCCCGTCTGCGTGAACACGACGCGGAAGCTGTCGCAGTCCCTGAAAGCAAACGAAGCAGCCTTGCCCTCGTCCGTGATTATCGGGTCAACGACCTTCTCACGCTCGACAAACGCCTCCTCGCCGCTCTCCGAGGCGGGATAAACATTCTGCGCCGCAAGCACGTTCCCGTTCGCCACGCCGAGCGTCAGCCCGAGGTTTTTATAGCGATAGTCCGCCGAAACAGGCTCACCGTTCTCGTCAAGCCCGTTGTAAACGCTGCCCGAAAGCACAAACGTGTTGACGTCCGCCTGCTCCAGCTTCACCATGAAAACGGGCGCGTAAATTATGTTCTGATATGTCGCGAGTATCTGCGTCAGTTCCTCCTCCGACACCGTCGCGCTGTCCGAATTGCTCATCGCGAGCACTATTTCCGACAGCGTTTCGTCCGCGCTCAGGTCGGTAGTGTATACCCGCGTAACAGCCGCGCCGGAGCCTGTGTCCGCCTTGATGTCCCCGCAGAAAACCATATCGTGCGCGTTAAGCATTAGTATCAGATACGCCGCCAGCGCGCCGATAAGCAGCGCTACAAGAATTATTCCGACAACAAATTTCATAGCCGCTCCTTAAACGCAGTAAAGATTAGTGTCCCAGTCGGGGATATACGGGTGGTGCCGCAGGTATATCCTGTACTTTTTGTTCAGCTTGTTTATCAGCAGCGGAAGCGCGAACATATCCTCGTTTCTGTGATACACCGCGACATTCAGCTTCGGTCTGCACCGCGCGATAGTTTCCGCCGAGCCAAGCAGGGCGCGCTCCTCGCTGCCCTCAACGTCGTATTTTATATAGGTAGCGTCGCCGCCGCGCAGCATAGTGTCCGTTTTCATCATCTTTACCTCGCGGAATCTCGCGGGGTTAAGCGGGCTTCCGTCCGTGGGGACAGCCTTGCTGCTGCGCCCCGCGCGAAGGCTGAACGTGACCGAGGTGTCCTCGTCCCACGCGCCGCAGTTGTACGCCTCGAGCAGGTCGGAGCCTATCATGTACAGCCGCCTTTTCAGCTTTCGGTAATTCTTGACGTCCGGCTCCATAGCATACAGCTTCTTAAACTGCATATCCGTTTCGTTCAGCAGCTCGACAAGCGTATCGCCGTTGTAAGCGCCGAGGTCGACGTATATCTCCTCCGCGCCGATACCGAGCAGGTCGAACTTCTCCTCCGCGGGCGACTCCGCCGCCTCGAGATATTCCAGCCTGCCGCTCAGCTTGTAGCGGATAATGTTCTCAAAGACCTCCCGTGACCTGTCGTCCGCGAGCAGCCTGTAAGCCTGCTCCAGCTCGCCGCGGTGTTCCCGAAGATATTCAAGGTCGAAAAGCCCATCGCCCACCACGGGGACATTCGGCGCATAAAGCTCATGACGCCGCGCGATGCCGCGTATATGCTCCATAACATCGGGGAGCTGCGAGCCGAAGCACACGAGGATAATGAAGTCGTCGCCGTAAAGCTCCTCTATCTCGGAAAGCTTCTTCACGCGGTATCCGAGAAAGCTGTGACCGCGCACGAACTCGTCGCTCGCCATTATATCCGCGACGGGTATCCCAAGCCCGTCGAGAACGGACTTTATTTTCTCCGCGCCGTCGCCCATTCCGTAAAGAATGATCTTTTTATCAGTGCCGCCGAGGTATTCCCAAAGGCAGCTTTCTATCTCGTCCGCAAAAAAAGCCATTTATCTTCCTCGCTGTTTCCCGCCGTCAGTGCCGTCCCGCGTTTGACCGACTCGAACCGTTGTTCCCGCCGAAGCCTGTTGTTCCCAACGTGACCCGACGTTCCCGCCAATGTGACCCGCCAAAGCCTGTCTGACCCTGCCGCCGCAATCAAAGCATCTTCATGCGCTCGCTCTCTCTTACGCAGGCAAGGAACGCGTCGGATACCGCCGCCTTGTCGAGCGAATAGCGCTCTGCGATCTCGTCGAACTTATCCCATTTGCCGCGGATAAAGAAATCCGACATTTCAAAGACATCGCTGTATATTCCGCCCCTGCGGAGCAGACCGTTCTTGATGTTCTGCGTCAGCGGGAACTCGTCAAGCGCCTGCGCAAGCGCCCTTTCCCCGCCGTATACCACCATGGAGAGCAGGCCCATGAGGTAATAGGAGTCGCTCTCGCGCGCGGCGTCGGGAATAAGCATCGCGAGCCGCTTGCAGAACTTCGCGGTAAGCACCGAAAGCCGCATAAGCTCGACATTATCGTTTCTTGTCACTCTCTGCATACCCATGAGGTACACCCACTCGCGGAGATAATCCAGTCCGAGGATAACGAGCGCCTGACTTATCGTGCTGACCCTGTTCCTGACCCCGAAATAAACGGAATTAATAAGCCTTAAAAGCCGCTGGCACATTGCCGTGTCGCGGGAAATGACCTCCACGATGTCGCTTATCTCCGGCTCGGGAGAAGAAACGAGCTGCATTATCTGCATGAAGTTCATCGGCAGCGGCGCAATGCTGTTTTTTGACATAAGGGTAGGCTTTGCGAAATAATACCCCTGCGTAAAGGTGCAGCCGAGGCGCTTCGCATATTCGTACTCGCTCTGGTTCTCTATCTTCTCCGCAAGCATTATTTTGTTGCAGTAGCGGCAGACATACGCCGTTTCCTCGATAGAGCGCTGCGGCGTGCGGAAGTCGATCTTGACGATATCCCCGAGCTGGAAAAGCTCGCTGTAACTGTTGTCGTACTCAAAATCGTCCAGCGCGAGGGTATAGCCCCGCTCTTTCAGTTCACGGCAGGCGTCGATAGTGTCCTGATCCATCATCTGGTTTTCCAGCACCTCGACGACAAGGATATCGGGTGATATCATCTTAGGTATACCGCGCTTTAGGAGATTTCCCGTGAAATTGATAAACGCCCTGCTGCTGCCGATAATTTCGCGGACATCAAGTCCGAAGAACGCGTTCGTCACGACATCTGCGGTGGACTCGTCCCCGTTCGTGCCGTTATAGCTGTTCTGCTGACCATTGCTGCGGTACAGAAGCTCATATGCGTACACGTTGTTTTCCGTGTCGAATATCGGCTGTCTTGCCATATAAACATCCATTTGCGGCTCGCCCCCTGTTTGCACTTATACTTAATCTTATTATACTATATTTTATTTGATTTTTCAACCCCACCGAGGAAAATTTTGTTTGCGGGCAGAAAAAACGAGCGCTGACCCTTACGCAGCAAAAGCGGTTGACAACGCGCGGGCATTTTGTTTACGGGCAGAAAGCGGCTCGTTGACCCTGCCAAAGCCGAAACGGTTGACAACGCGCGAGCAAAATGCTATTATAAATACGGCGACACCAAAGCATATGAAAGGAGCATTTAAATGAAAAAATATATCTGCCTGCTTGCCGCGGCAGCAATGCTGTTTCTTACAACAGCCTGCTCAAAAAACGACGCTCCCTCACCCGACCCCGTATCGGAGGTTTCCGAGTTTATCTCGGAAACAAT
>CAMEPN010000115.1 GCA_945931735.1 uncultured Clostridia bacterium | reverse complement strand
TTCTCGGCCGGGGATACTACGTTACGACGCATTTCGACCTGCCCGACTGGGTCATGGGCGTGTGCGTCGCGCTCGCTATCATTTTCATGATAGGAGGGGCGGTGTCCTACCTGTCGCAGCTTATAAAATTCTACGGAAAAAACGACGAACGCGCGCCGAAAACATTCAGCTCGCCGCGCGACAACGACTACTACGATGACAGCAGAAAACGCTGAACAGGTGGCTGATATGGCAAGAAAAAACGAACCCGTCTACGAGGAAATGCGCTCTCTCGCGCCGTATTACCTCACCGCCTGCGGGATATATCTCGCGGTGATGCTCGTGCTGTTCTTCGCAACGGGATATGATTATACGCTGCTTATCGGCGCAGTGTACGGCTGCGTGCTTTGCGTGCTGAACTTCCTCCTTCTCGGAAAGTCCGCGCAAAAAGCCGTCAAACGCAGCGCAAAATCCGCGCAGAATTATATGAACACCATGTACTGCCTGCGGTACCTCGGATTGTTCGCAATGCTCACCCTCGGCGCGCTCGCGCCGTTTATAAATCTTATTGCGTCAGTAATTCCGCTTTTTTTCCCGAAAATACTTATCACAATAAGAGCGTTAAAAGAAAAGAAGGAGGACTGATAAAATGCCGACAGCACTGCTGCTTGCCTCGGAAAGCTCGGGCATAACCGTAAACGGCCCGCTCGTCGTCGCAAGCTTTGATCTATTTGGCATAACATGGAACCTGACCGAAAGCATCATCGTTCAGTGGTTTGTAATACTGATACTGCTCGCGGTCGTGCTTATCCTGACACACAATATGAAGGTCATTCCCGAAACCCGCCGACAGGCGGCTGCGGAATGGATAGTGGAGTTCTTCAGAGGAACGGTCGACACGTCGATGGGCGCAAAGTACAAGGCTTATCAGCCGTATATCGCTGCGCTTTTCTGCTTCTCATTGATCTCCAGCCTTATGAGCCTGCTTGGTCTGCGCTCGCCTACCGCCGATATATCGGTAACGGGAGCATGGGCGCTGATAACCTTCTTCCTCATACAGTACAACCGCGCGAAAACCGGCAAGGTCAAGGGCTATTTCAAGAGCTTCGTCGAGCCTCTGCCATTTATGCTGCCGTTTAATATCATCGGCGAGATCGCGAACCCCGTTTCGCTCGCGCTGCGTCATTTCGGCAACCTCGTCGCGGGCATGGTAATCGGCTCGCTCATCTACTTCGCGCTCGGCAATTTCGCGATACTTATCCCTGCCGTCGCGTCGCTCTATTTCGACATATTCTCCGCAGTTATGCAGGCGTATATCTTCATAATGCTGACTATGTCGTATGTATCCAGCGCCGAATGCGGCGACTGATCAAGTCAATTCCCCGAAAGGGAACAATATAACAGCATATCAAAATTTCATGGAGGATAATATCATGGATGAAATGAAAATTCTGGCAAACGCCATCGTTCTCGGCGCTTCCGCTCTCGGCGCAGGCACCGCAATGATCGCAGGTCTCGGCCCCGGTATCGGTGAAGGCTTCTGCGGCGGCAAGGCGGTCGAGGCTATCGGCAGACAGCCCGAGGCAAGCGGCGCTATCACAAGAACAATGATCATCGGTGACGCGCTCGCCGAAACAACAGGTCTGTACGCGCTGGTAGTTGCGCTGCTGCTCCTGTATGCAAACCCCATTATCAGCAAGCTTACCGAGCTTATCGGCGGCGTAAGCGGCGTATAATGAGATCGCATATTTGGGAGGAGCTGAGCATCAGATGCTGAATTTAATCAGTGAAGCCGCGGCGGAGCAGGCAACGCTCTCGCTGGTTTCGATAGACCCCGGCACGATAGTATTTACGCTGATAAACACGCTCATAATCTTCCTCATATTCAGAATATTCCTGTTCAAGCCCGTCTGCAAGATCCTCGACAAGCGCAAGGAAATGGCGGCGGCAGAGATATCCGACGCGCAGAAGGCGAAGGAGTCCGCGGAAAAGACCGAGCAGGAATACCTCGCAAAGCTCGCCGACGCAAAGAGCGAGGCTGCCGAGATAGTTAAGGCGGCAACTCTCCGCGCACAGGCTCGCGAGGACGAGATAATCTCCGAGGCGAACACAAAGGCGGCTGAAATACGCGCCAAAGCCGAGGAGAGCATCGAGCGTGACAAACAGCGCGCCGTCAACGAGATCAAGGACGAGATCTCTGCTATGGTCATCATGGCGGCAAGCAAGGTCGTTGAAAAGGAAATTTCGCAGCAGGAAAACGAGGAGCTTATCTCCGGCTTCCTTGCTGAGGTAGGCTCGGCAAAGTAAGCCCGGCAGAAAGGAACTTTTATGAACGACAAGGCTGAAAAGGTTTATGCCGAGGCGTTTTTCGAGCTTTGTACGGAGCAGTGCCCCGACAAGGCGGAGGATATACTTTCGGAGCTTGACGCGCTGAACGCGATATTCACGGAAAACCCCGGTTTCATAAAGATCATGTCCGCGCCGACTGTCCCCGTAGAGGAGAAAACGGCGCTCACAAAAGAGATCATCACCGCCGGAGGAGTTTCGGAACTCACCGGAAACCTGCTCTGCGTACTTGCCGAGCGCGGCAGAATGAACTGCTTTAGCGGCATTGTCAAGAACTTCCGCGCAATGTACAACGAGCACTTCGGCATTGCCGAGATCACCGTTACCACCAAATTCCCCCTCACCGACAAGCTGCGCGCGGATATCGCGGCGAAAATGGGCGAGGTCACGGGGAAGAAAATTTCTATCAAGGAAAAGATCGACCCCTCGGTCATCGGCGGTATCATCATTGATCACGGCTCGGCGCGTTATGACGGCAGCATCAGAACAAGACTTAACGCGCTTAAGGATAACCTCGCTGAGGTCATATCCTGAGGAAATACCGTAAGCTCTGCTGAGCCGCACGGTATTCCCCAACAACTACTGTAAAGAAAGGGATGTATTTAATGGATTTACGCCCCGATGAAATAACGGGTCTTATCAAAGACCGAATCAAAAACTACAACGCGAAGATCCAGCTCGGCGACGTAGGCACTGTCGTTACCGTCGGCGACGGCATCGTCCGTATCCATGGGCTTGAAAAGTGTATGCTTAACGAGCTGCTTGAGTTCGAGAACGGCGTCCAGTGCATGGCGCTCAACCTCGAGCAGGATTTCGTGGGTGCAGTTATGCTCGGTTCGGACGAGGACATCAAAGAGGGCGACAGCGTAAAGCGCACGGGTAAGATCGTTTCCGTGCCCGTCGGAGAAGCGCTTCTCGGACGCGTTGTAAACTCGCTCGGTCAGCCCATCGACGGCAAGGGCGCTATCCTCGCGACAGAGACCCGCCCGATCGAAAAGATCGCCTCGGGCATCATCACGAGAGAACCCGTAAACGTTCCTCTTCAGACAGGTATCAAGGCTATCGACTCCATGATACCGATAGGAAGAGGTCAGCGTGAGCTTATCATCGGCGACCGCCAGACAGGCAAGACCGCTATCGCTATCGACACGATAATCAACCAGAAGGGCAAGGACGTTATCTGTATCTACGTCGCTATCGGTCAGAAAAACTCTACCGTCGCGAACGTAGTGGATACCCTCACCAAGAACGGCGCAATGGAATATACGATCGTCGTATCCTCCACCGCCTCCGAGCTTGCCCCGCTCCAGTATATTGCGCCCTACTCGGGCTGCACCATGGGCGAATATTTCATGGAGAACGGAAAGGACGCCCTCATCGTATACGACGACCTGTCCAAGCACGCAGTCGCTTACAGAGCGCTCTCCCTGCTCCTTAAGCGCCCGCCGGGACGTGAGGCATACCCCGGCGACGTATTCTACCTCCATTCAAGACTTCTTGAGCGCGCGGCGCGTCTTAACAAGGACTACGGCGGCGGCTCGCTTACCGCGCTGCCTATCATCGAAACACAGGCGGGCGACGTTTCCGCTTATATCCCGACTAACGTAATTTCCATTACCGACGGTCAGATATTCCTCGAAACAGAGCTGTTCAACGCAGGCGTACGCCCCGCGGTAAACCCGGGTATATCGGTATCCCGTGTCGGCGGCTCGGCGCAGATAAAGGCGATGAAAAAGGTCGCAGGCTCGCTTAAGCTCGACTATTCGCAGTACCGCGAGCTTCAGTCCTTCTCGCAGTTCGGCTCCGACCTTGATAAGGATACAAAGGACCGCCTTGCAAAGGGCGAGCGTATCGTCGAGGTACTCAAGCAGGATCAGAACTCTCCCCTCGCAGTAGAGGAGCAGGTCGTTATTATCTACGCGGTAATCAACAACTACCTCGCGACTATCCCGCTCGAGAAGATAAAGCCTTATCAAAAGGACCTTCTCGACCACATAAAGGCGTCTTACCCCGAAATCCTTGACAATATCAGGAATGAAAAGGTAATGTCCCCCGAAACCGAGAACACCCTCAAAGAGGTGCTCACAAGCTTCGCCGCGTCCTACGCGGGCTGACCGAAAGGAGTTCACTATGAAACAGGCAGCATTTATACTCAGCATCGTTGCCACCACCATAGCGGTTTTCTCCGCATTGGCAGTTGCGTGGCTCTATATCGAAAAGAAAGTAAGATATATCACCACCGATGATAATGTCTGAAAACGACGGAGCTTATTTTACGGGGGTGATATTATAGCAACGGGAAATATGAAGGACATCAAGCGCCGCATAAAATCCGTCGGCTCGACACGACAGATAACAAAGGCGATGGAGCTGGTGTCGTCCAGCAAGCTGCGCAAGGCAAAGCAGCGCGCGGAACAGGCACGCCCGTATTTCAACGAGCTTTATAAGTCCATGTGCGAGATTGCGTCCGCAAATACGGACCTCTCCACGGTCTTTACGGTAAAACGTCCAATAAAGCACAGGCTCTTTATCGTCATCGCAGGCGACAGAGGGCTTGCGGGCGGATATAACTCCAATGTCCTAAAAATGGCTGCGGCGGCTCACGAAAATGACGCCGAAAAGCCGAAAATAATCGCCATAGGCAGAAAAGCGGGCGAATATTTCGCCAAGCGCGACTACGATATCGTCGCTTCCTATGCGAATATCGCCGAGAATATCAAGCCGAATCAGGCGCAGGATATCGCGGACATAGCGATAGAAATGTTCCGAAACGGCGAGGTAGACGAGGTAGTCGTGTTCTTCACCATGTTCGTGTCCTCGATTTCGCAGGAGGCGCAGCAGATGACGGTCCTGCCCATGGAAACGCATAAGCTCGAAAACTACGGCACTATGACCTATGACCCCTCGCCGGAGGCAGTGTTCAACCGAATCGTTCCGCGCTTTACCGCGAGCCTTATCCAGTGCGCCGTGGTAGAATCCTACGCGTCGGAGCAGGGCGCACGCCGCACGGCGATGGAAAACGCGACCGACAACGCAGACGCGATGACGGAGAGCCTGTCGCTGCTCTACAACCGCGCGCGTCAGGCGAGCATAACCACCGAGATAATCGACATCGTTTCGGGCGCGAGCGCGCAGAGTTGATCGGGCGTAATATCCGAAGAAAGGAATTTTCAAGAATATGTCAAATAAGAACATAGGCACGATCGTTCAGGTCATCGGCGCGGTGCTTGACATCAGGTTTTCGCCCGATAATCTGCCGAACCTGCTCAACGCCATTGAGATCGACAACAATGGCTCAAAGCTGGTCGTAGAGGTCGCGCAGCATATCGGCGACGATATCGTGCGCTGCATCGCGATGGGCAGCACGGACGGTCTTGTCAGAGGTATGGAGGCAGTTGACACCGGCTCGTCCATAAAGGTGCCCGTCGGGGAGCAGACCCTCGGACGTATATTCAACCTTCTCGGCGAAGCGGTAGACAACAAGCCCCAGCCAGAAACAGAGGAAAAATGGGAGATCCATCGCCCCGCGCCTACCTTCGAGGAGCAGGAGGCTTCCAACGAAGTCCTCGAAACAGGCATCAAGGTCGTAGACCTTATCGCGCCGTACCTCAAGGGCGGTAAGATCGGTCTGTTCGGCGGCGCGGGCGTCGGAAAGACCGTCCTCATCATGGAGCTTATCAACAACATCGCGAAGCAGCACGGCGGTATCTCCGTATTCACCGGCGTCGGCGAGCGTACCCGTGAGGGCAACGACCTTTACAGAGAGATGTCCGAGTCGGGAGTTATCAACAAGACCGCCCTCGTTTACGGTCAGATGAACGAGCCGCCGGGAGCAAGAATGAGAGTTGCGCTCTCCGGCCTTACCATGGCGGAATATTTCCGCGACAAGATGGGACAGGACGTTCTTCTCTTCATCGACAACATCTTCCGTTTCACGCAGGCAGGCTCGGAGGTTTCCGCGCTGCTCGGACGTATGCCGTCCGC
>CAMEPN010000114.1 GCA_945931735.1 uncultured Clostridia bacterium | reverse complement strand
CTGTTGTCAGTAATGTACACTTCCGAGGAAAGAATGTCCTCCGCAGCGAGCTTCAGATCGCTTGTCGAAAGCGCGCGGAGTCTTTTCTCGGTCGGTTTTTTTACGTTCCACAGGCGCATCGCCATCTTCTGCGAAGCGTTGGAGATGATATTTCTTGCCTCGCGGCCGTTGCCGAACTGCGGACCTCTTATCTCGCGCAGGCGATCAAAGTATTCGGAGAGAATGCTTTCGCCGCCCTTCGGGAAATCATACCCGCAGGAGCTGCACACCGACTTTGTTATGTCGATAAGGGTTTCGGTGTCATAGTTGCTGAAATTCACGATAAAATGTATTCTGGAGCGGATTCCGGGGTTGGAGGAAAGAAACGTTTCCATCTTGTCCCCGTATCCCGCAAATATACAGAACACCTTGCTGCGGTAATTCTCCATGTTCTGTACGATACAGGTGACTGCCTCGGTATCGAAACAGGTCTGTTCCTTCTCGGTCAGGGTGTATATCTCGTCAAAGAAGATAACGCCGCCGCCCGCGCGGTCCATGGATTCAAACATATTGTCTATCATGCTTGCCGTCCACCCGACATACTTTCCCACAAGGTCGGATTTGCGGCACTCCTTGAAGTTATCGCTGCCGGAAATGACATTGTTCTCCGCAAGCATTTTCGCAAACTCGCGCGCAAGTGTGGTCTTGGCGGTTCCGGGAGGGCCTGCGAACACCATGTTGCAGCCGTTAAATCCGCCGGATATGCCCATTTTTATGCGCTTCTGCTCAAATGTGAGCATTTTTGCAATGCCGTCTATTTTTTTGCGCTCATTTTTAAGACCGACCAGCTTTGCGGTGGTCTGACCGCCTGTCTTGACCTTTTCCTTTGTGTTCATGCCATTCAGTATCGACAGGATATCCTCCTTGACAAGAACGCGCTCTTTTTTTCCCGAAAGAAGCCACATATTGAGCAGACCGTGCGTCATCGAATTAAGGTGATACTCGTCGGGTCGGTACGCTTTTTCGCAATAGAGCTTCAGTTCGTTTTCAATTCCCGAGATATCAAAGCCATAGTCCTCAAGGCGCTTCCGCATCATCATATTCAGCTCTTCGGCTGAATCCCGTTTGATGTTCACACGAATGTAGCCGTATTCCGCTCCTAACCTTCCTATAGCGGCAGAGTTGACGTCTTTATCGTCGGGATCATCATACTCTATGTCGGAAATGTCGTTTGGCACACCGACGGATAAAATAAAAAGGGCAGAATCTGATCTTTCCAGCTCGTCGAGCATACCCGCAAAGCTGAATGTGCTGTAAACGTGCATACAGCGGGCATTCTCCGAAAATTTCAGCCTTTCGGAAAGCTCGTCGTCATCGTTATCGGAGCTGCTGTCCATGTCGTTAAATCCGCCCATTCCAAAGCTGATCGGCACAACGTCCTTTTCAATTATGTAGCGGGAGCCGCTTTCTCCCTCCATCTTATCCTGAATGGTGTAGTAAATGGCAAGCATCGCAAGGCAGGCGTCGTTTTCGGAGCAGCTGCAAATGATGAAGCGCTGGGTGAACATATTGACGAAATCGTAATAATTGATGTCATTGATCTTGTTAATAAGCTCTCTGACCTCTGAAAAACGTTCTCTTTCGTTCACACAGGCAATAACATCATTTCTGCCGTACTTCTGCGGGTCAATGTACTTGTGACGGCGGTGTTCTTCCCAATTGATGTTAATGGTTTCAGACATTTTATTACTCCTTTCTGTCGCACCTTGATCTTGCCTTAATTATAACAGCAAAAAAAGAATATGCCCGCACAAATTTGTACGGGCACAGAAATTGTTTCAAAAAAGGCATAATTACATATATGATTTGTTCAGCCGCATTATGGTTTCCTTTATGGAATCGCGCAGCGACTGCGGCTCGAGTACCTCGCAGCTGTCGCCGTATTCAAGCGCCCACATTTTCACGCCGTACGGTGCCGTATCGCGCAGGGTTAGTATAAGCATTCCCGGTTCATCTGCCTGCTCGATGGCAAAGTCAAATCCGAATGTGTCTATGGCGTTGTTCATGAGAGCTTCGCTGCACTTTATCCTTATAACAGGAACGGTATCTCCGGTGTACATAACAGGGTGTTTGGACCTGTAACCTGCCGAGGAAAAACCATTGTCGTCAACTCGCCTTGCGGATTCGGCGAGAGCCTTGTCTATCCTCGCCGAGCCGCCCGTCGAGTTAAGCTGCTTCCTTATATCCACGACGCGGCGGACGCTTCGCGGGAGATGCTCCGAAAGCGGCTCGGCGTATTCGTCAAGGCATTTCACGTCTTTTATGCGGTCTATCCGATAATTTATGTACTTCGGCTCATTTTTTTCGGACAGTCGGAATGTTACAAGATAATAGTAGCCGTTAGCCCAGAGTATTTTCACCGGATCAACTACGCGCTCGACCGTACCGTCTTTTGAAGGCATCGGCTCCAGTTCCTTTTTAGCATTGTACCTGCAATAAATAAAGCGCAGCTTTTTCGGTATTTTATTCTGCTGACAGCGCTGCGCAGAAGCGGCGACGGAGCTTTCATTAACGGGCACGAACGCCTTTCGTATCTCCTCAAGATTTTTGAAGCAGCTCCCCTTGTACTTGTCAGAATCGGCAAGCTCGGGGGAATATATTTCACGGTTATAAACCGGCGTAAGTCTGTTGAGCGCGTCGACGATCTTAGCGGTTTCCTCCGGCTCGGCATAGGAATACACGCTTATCGCGTCGCGGAGCAGAACTGTCTGGGTTTCGGTGAACGGCATACGGACATAGTAGTTTCTGTCTCCGGATACGAACTGCCGGCTTTTCTTCACGCATTCCAACGTTATTCCGGGGAGTATTTCCATACCGCAGCAGCGCATTATGAAGCGCTTGATATAGGTGCGGACGCTCTCGTTGATAAGCGCGGCGTCGCTGTGCAGCTGACCGCCGATGAGCTTTTCAACGGACGAAAGCATTTCGGGAGTCAGCAGATGGTGGTCAAATATGCCGTTTGCATAGGCTTGATCTATGCAGGCGGTGTAATAGGCGGCGATATCATTAATTGAAACAGGCCGCTCAGCGGAGCTGTTGTTGATGAGATATCTTAATATATCGAACTCGGTGAGATAAAGCTTCTGTTTTTCAGAGGGTCTTTCCGATGTTTTGTCAGGCATGATCGTTCTCCTTTCGGCAATATGAGCGGCAGCCGTTTGGTATAGTCAAAACTTGTTGCTATCGACCTGCCGGTATATCATCATTTGGTAATTCTGAAAAAGTAATTTCACAACGCACAAAAATGTATGGACAACCGGGAAAATCTATGTTATTATATAACTACATTCATCAATCGTTATGCGTCGGCATCATTACATGGGTCACGTAAAGGAAATAGCCGGCATTTATAATGATCTGATGAAAATTCTATAATCCGAAAGGTTAATAATCTGTGTTTTTACCGAAACAGCTTTGAATACTGCTATATGTCATCGGGGCTTTAAGGTCGCGGCTCTCGATTCAGAACTCATCTTTTATATTTTATCACTAAAATCATCTGATGTCAATAGTAACTGCTGTATATTGTAAGTGCATATTCCGTAACAAAATGTGTCTTTCTCTTTGCAGTCAGCGAAGATTCGTTGGACGAACCTTTCCAATTATAGATCATCAACCTTGAACCCGGTCCGTGCCTGCTTTTGCAAGGGTGTCGGATATTTTATAACAGGAGGAACAGTAATGAAAGAGTATGAGAGAGTTATTTATAAGCCGAATGAAGCCCCGGATTCAGAGGGTCCACGCATAGTTCGTGCAGACGATGAGTTTATATTCTCTGATGGCAAACTGACAAAGAAGATCAGCGGCGAAGAGGTAATTAAAACCGGTAAATCTATGGTTAATATACCTTATGAAAATCGACCTATTCAGAATATTTATGCTCAGGGTGAAATACTTTATTACATAATTGCCGAGCCGCCATCAAATAAGATATTTTTCGACTTGAAAAATACGCAATACTCGCTTAATTTTACTGCTCCGTTCAGTATCGGTATTTTCAAGGATCATGATGATGGTAATCAAATGAATGGCAGAATAATCTTGGGATCTTTTGTTCTTCCTTACAGTATGGAGCATATGATTGAAAATTACGGACCCTACGAACCGCATGGCTATAATTGGATTTTGGGTGATAATCTCGTTTCCAGAGTCATTTACGATGACCAGGAATTCAGGAGCCTAACGCTCAAAGGCATTGAATATGATGAAAAGTCACACATGATGAAAGGTAAGCTGCTATTTGATGTTTATGTACCTCATATTCAGTCAAGTCCAATAAGTTCGCCCTATGATTTTATGATAAATTTTGACGCGGGAGAGTTTGCTATAAATGGTTCAGGTTTTGTCAGAAAGTATAATATGACCTCATGAAAAAATGATATTGTCAATATCCCTTTACATATTTTCCTCAAAAAAACCAACGATGTTATTCCAATGCGCGCCGAGCTTACGCAATTTGCGAGAGGGCAGCATAGAATCTTCTACGTTTTTAGGCAGGATACAGACCGTTGTTGCAAGGTAAAGACTTGTTCAAGAATTCCGGATTTTTCGTATATATTGAAATGGGCGCACATTTCTGTACGCCCATTTCGTTGCTATTAGGTTGCGATCACGCTAAACCAACAACTCTTTTCAGTATTGCCGCTGCGTCCGGAGCGTTTACTTTGCCGTCGCCGCTAAAGTCCGCCATAAGCGGATTTTTGCCAGCCTCAAGACCTACGATGTCTTTGAGGATAGCCGCAGCGTCCATAGCGTTCAATACGCCGTCGTTATTCATATCGCCGGGTCTGTCGCTGTATTCGCAGAGCATTGATACATAATTGCCCTTTTCGGTAACATCGGACAGGATAACCTTTCCGTCCGCGCCGAGCTTTGCACAGGTTAAGAACCTAAACTTGCCGTCAACGTTCTGATAGAGGTTTGCAAACTTGCCCGAGTGCTCGGTCTTGAATGCGATTCCAAGGTCGGTCGGGATATTCGTATTGTTCATCATGAACTGAAGTCCCGAAATACCGCGCAGAGTGTCTGTTTTCAGCTTGCTTGTCGTGAGAATTGAAAGGTCTGCCGCCGCAGGAGTTGTTATCTCCGCGCCGTCCGTTTTCCAGCTCTTAACGCTGTCACAAACGAATGTTACCTTGAGGTCGCGCTCGTCGATGACCTTGATGACCTCGACGGGAACTGTGGTGTTGCCGTTAAGCTCGATCGTTACTTCCGAACCGTTCGCCAATTTCGCAAGTGCGGCTGCGATATCGCTCCAGTTCATTGAAGCGCCGTTGATAGCTGGGTCAATGGGATCCGGGATGGTGGGTACACTTCCGCCGCCTCCGCCGCCTATACTTAACTCGTTTTTTCATATTTTTTCTCCTTTCAGATAAGTGAATCTACCATGGACAGTATTTCATCGTGGCTCAGTTCGACATTGCCGAAGCGGACAAAAATACCGTTGGTCACAGCGCTGCTCCACACCTGCGCATCTGCAAGCGACCGAAAACGTATCTTGTCAAGATACGTCTTCATGTCCAGCAACAGACGGCTGCCGGACACAAAATCGACTTGCAGTATAAAATTGTCCAGCGGTCTGACCGCCGAAATATATTTTCGTTCCAGAATAATTCTCCTCCACTATTTATCCATCCATTAAAAAGCAATAAAAAAATCCACTGTAAAATATTGTACAATGGATTTTATAAAATAAAAATTAACCAAAGGTTAGGTTTTTTGTAAGACAAGCTCGGCAAGCTGCTTTCTCTTGGTTCGGGTGTCGCCCTCGATATGAAGCTTGGAATAGATCTGATTCACATACTGCTTGACGCTGCCCTCGGAGAGAAACAGCCTTTCCGCTATCTCGCGGTTAGTAAGCCGCTGCATCATCAGATTTACAATCTCATATTCCCGCTGTGTCAGCACATCGAACACAGGCGGGCGGGAGTTTGCCGCTTTTCGTGATTTTCCCGCTTCGCCAAGCTCTATAATCCTCGCGACAAAGTCGCTCTTTGTTTTCCGCGCCAGTATCGGCTGCAAGCGGTCGTAGTTCTCCACAAACGGCATCACAAAGCCGTCCGGTGCGGCATCGGAAAGCGCCCTTGAGAGCCACTCGTGCGCTTCCTCAGATTTTCCCAGCATCTCATATGCCGCCGCGGTCTGAATGCGGATATGCAGTGCGACCAGCGCAGAGGGCATTGCTTCGCACACGGCCAGCTGTCCCTCGCTGCGTCCGATCACCTTGGCATAAGCGCCTTGGGCAAGATACACCTGATTTTCGATCATTTCCATCATGGG
>CAMEPN010000113.1 GCA_945931735.1 uncultured Clostridia bacterium | reverse complement strand
GAACAGCGCCAGATGAACCATGTTATCAAGCGAAACCGTCCACTCGTCCTGCGGAATTTCAGCTTCGGCAAGAGCCATTTCTATTGCGGTCTGAGCCTGCTCAACATAATCCCAGAGGGATTCGTCAATTCCGAAAATCTCTTTCCAGACATCATCGCCGACCGTTTCCAGAACGATGGACAGCTTGTCCGAAGTGCGCTCCACCTCGACCCTGACTGCGCCGTCCATGTTAGCATTTTCCATGATGGAACGCAGGTTTGAAACCTCAAACACATTCAGCTTTATTGCGCCTTTGCCGTCAATAACACTGCCCCATGAGCCGTTTATGTACTCCTGCGCCTGCTCTTCGGTTTCGGGAATCCCGCCAACGGCGGAAGCCATCTGCTCGTCAATATCCTGCGCCGGGTTTGGCTCGCTGACTTTCAGGAGAAACTCCTGCGTCTGGCAGATATTATACATTGCCAGAAATTCCGGAAGATAAATATCGCCGCCGCCCACGCAGGTGTACTCGACCGTCTGTGTGGAGCCGTCCGGTTCTGTCACAACAAGCGTCTGACGTTCGCCCGGCTTGCCATCGACCTGCACCTTTTCAAAATCGTAGCTGTAAACCGGCATTTGCTCCATTGCCCGGTGATAGAGGAACAGCCGCACCTCGTCCGGATAGTCGGAAATGTGGTCGATTTCACTGTCGTCAGCAAAGCGGATATTGCTGATATCCGAAAAGGAAAGGGCGGTTTGATAGCCGGCAATGAAATTATCGAAAGCGTCCTGTGTTGTAAGATTTCGGAGCTGTCCGGCATAGGTTTTCATAATGGTTTCCGCACGGCTGATTTCGTCCTCATCATAGAGAATAAGCGAACTTCCGTCAAAGTTGTTGGCGATAGCCGCCTTTGAAAGATTGACCGAAAAATCCGGCATGAAATCGTAGACCTCGCTCTTGACATCTGTGTTTATCTCGCCCTCGATACCGTTAAAAAGTTCGGATATCGAGGTGCGGTAATAGCTCCAGTGATTTTTTAGGTCGTTGTTCTCAATTATCGCAAGAAGTCCGCTGATAAGCCCGGTGAAAACCACGAATATCATCATTATAAGCCCCAGCGAAATCAGCACGATATTCAGTATCGCCCTGCGGACTTTCGGATTTTTGGCGGTCTGAGCCGCCATCATTATTATTTTCGGATTTACTGCCATATACACCTCCGACAGCCGAGTATGCCACGGCTGAATTGCTTTTTACCGTCCTCCGCCCTTGCCAAACATCTCCAGCCGTTCATCGCTTAGGACGAACCTCACCTTGACCGCTCGGTTTCCGGCTTTCATGAGCGCCGTGCCGCGCTGTCCGGAGGCTATCAGCTCGCTCTGCGCGTCGTTGAGGTCGAACAGCGCTGTTGTTTCCTTCAGCGACTGACCGTCCATCGAAAAGAGCAGTTTGTATGTCGGCAGGTCAAGTACGGACTGCCCGTAAAACTTGACTTCCGGCGCAAGAAAATCGTTTGTAGACTGCGTTCCCACAACAATACTGCCCTCGTATTTCCTAGCTCTCTTTTCGGCATTTTTAAGGAACTCCAGCGACTGCGGACACCGTGGGTCAATCATGGTCCAGCATTCGTCAGCCACAAGCATTATGCGCTCGTTCCGGTCGTGGGTTATCTGCTCCCAGCACCATGAAAGCACATTGAAATACTGCGCCGCAAGCACCGTTCCCGACATCTGTATCAGCGATTTTGTGTCCAGCACGATAAATCCGCTTCTCGGTCGAATTGTGGTGCAGCCGTTCCATAGGAGATGGTCTGCGCCGTTCGCCGCGCTTTCAAGGTAGGTCAGTAGTTCTTCGTAATAGACAGAGGAATTGTCTTTCTGCTGAACCTTCCGCCGAATTATTCCGTAAAGGTCGCTTATAGTCGGGAACTGCTCCGCTGTACGCCCGGAAACATCTGTGTTCCAGCCGATTCCGAAACTCATGTAAAGCTCCACAAGCGACTTGTTCAGCAATGCCCGCAGGCGGTCGTCCATTGACGGAATGTAAAGCTGAAAGAACGTTTCCAGCGTTTTCAGATGTATTGCAAGGTCGCCTATGCTCTCGTTGTGCGAAGGTTCTTCTGAGCCGTCGGGGAGTTCGTCCACGTCCGGAGGAACGGGACGTATCTGCAATGGATTTATAAGACCTCCGCGCCCTCCGGCAACGTCTATCCAGTCGCCCTCAAACAGAGGATTCAGGCACATATCCTTGTATTCACCCTCCGGGTCTATGACGATTATCTTAGTCCCACGGGCGTATTCAGAAGCGATTATGTGCTTTATTGCCGTGGACTTTCCCGAACCGGAGCCGCCCACAATGGTAATACTGCTGTTTACCCTCGACTGGTCACGCTTCCAGATGTCAAGCATTATAAGCCCGTCATTGCTGTTCTTGCCGAGGTAGAACCCGCTGTTGTCGTTAAAGCTGTCAGACGAAAATGGAAAACCGCCCACGAACGTGCTTATCGGAAATATCCTTGAAGATATCTCCTGCACACGCTTTATCTGCGGATAGGTCGGCGAGATCTGCTGATAGCCCTCTTTCTGGAGATTGGCAAGAATGCGTATCTTACAGCCGAGAACGCTTGCGGTATTCTTAACACGGTCACAGCGGGAATTAAAATCCTCCCTGTCACGGGAAAGCACCATTATTGTCGTGCTGAACCTGCCCATGACCTCGCCGTTCTGGTCCATTTTGTACATTATTTTTTCCTGGTCGTCCGCGGCTTTCTGACAGCGCTGGCGCTCACGGGGGTCTTTGGTGCCTGCCGCCTGTCCCCGGTACATTCGTATTTTCTTTGAAATTTCAGCCACTGCCGCGCTGTTGTCAATCGGTTCATAGTTGATTGAAACGGTCGTGCCGGGAATGTTGGTCAGCCTGGAATACCAGCCGTAATCGCACTCGGACGGATAATCGGTGATTGCAAAAATACAGCAGTAATTCTCGCCCAGACGCAGGCAGTTCATCTCAAAGTCTATCCCTATCGGGGTGATGTTCGCCTGCAAAGCGCTGTTCACCGGAACTTCAATAGCCTGATTTTTGTTTATCATACGCGCTCCTTATGAATCCGAGAGAACGGAAATTACGTCCTCAATGTTGGTATTTTCAATGTGGACATACGCCGGATTATTCACCAGATTGAGCAGGTGAACAATGCCCTTTTTGTCGAGCAGTTCAGCGTGTATTCCGTTGTCGGTGTATTTCTTGACGATTTCCTGCGCCGCCGCTGTAATGGTGCGCTCGTCCGAACGCTGAACCGTGTCCCAGATCGCAATGTAATGCTGGCGTTCAAGCGTTTCTCCGGTCGTGACCATTGCGGCAAGTTCGTTCATATCGGATTTCAGCAGTTTTTTTCTGCCTCCTGCTGCGGAATTGTACAGCCGCTGATATTCTGAAAGCGGTCGGGAGATGTCTGCCGGACGGCTCACAGCGTCGCTTTTGTATGGGCGCTTTATTCCAGAAAGCGCCGCCGAAAGCTCCAGGCAGATGAGCTTCTGCTCCTGCCGGCTGTACAGTTCAAGGTTCAGACCCTCGATTTTTATATAGGCGAATATGTAGCCGTCCGTGGTATAAAGGCAGTTATTTCCGAGGTCTTTTGCGTTCACGAATTCCTGCGCTGTTTTCTGCGCCGCCTTTATTCGCTCGTCATCTTCTTCCTCACTGCGGCGCTGGCGCTTCTGGGCTTCCGTGCTTTTGAACCAGTAGAGTACGCCGCCGCATATCAGGAGCGTTATCACTGCTATTGCTATCTGCATATTTTGTCCTCCTAGAATTGTGCCTGCCACTGCGAACGAACGTCCAGCGACATCTCGATCGGCGGCATACTTTCCCACGCAAAGCGGTACGGAATACGCACCACCAGCGTTCCAGAAACCGCATATTTCTGTGCCGAATCGGTATCCGATGGAGCAAGCGCCGCCGGCTCGACAGTGAAGCTCACCGACACGATCTCGCACTGCATTATCTCCCCGGCGTTCATTGCCCGGCTGAGATATGTGCGGATATATCGCTCGTTCGCCTTACTGCTGTTCACCCAGCGGAATCCGTTGTATCGGTAGCTTGCGGCGTGGCTTTCGCGGATAGGCTGGTACATCTCGGAGTAATTCTCAACGCACATTGAGATTATAGAATCCTCGAACTTATCGCGCACCGCGCCAGCCTGAATATACAGCCGTACAACCTCGAAAACTGCCACGCCTATGAGAAGCACGCATATCATCAGAATGCTGGTTATGACGTAGGAAAATCCGCTGTTCGCAAGCATTCGTTTTTTCAGACGCTTCATTTCCAGAACACCTCGCTTGTTCCCTCCGCCGTGGCTGAAATGGTTATCGGGGCAGTATTGAACACGAAAAAGCTGAAATCATAATTCGTGGAAACTGTCACGCTGAATGTCCTTCCTATCTGAATATTTCCGTTTGCAGACCACGTTACCGTGGGGTCAAGGTCTGGGTGGGATTCGTTCAGGCGGTCAAGCCGGGCGGTCGTTTCCGTGCCTATGCGCCCGGCGATTTCAGCTTCACGGCAGAGTTCGTTTGCATAGGAATTGAGCGTCATTTTCGTGATGAACACCGGAGCGATTTTAATCACTCCCGCCAGTAAAATCATGATTATCAGAACGGCAACGGTAATGTCAACATATCCCTCGCCGCGCGTGGATTTAAGCCGTCTAAGAAGTTTTTTCATTCGCCCTCCTTAACCGAACAGAACGCCCATGTTGCTGAGAAGCTCCCAGCCAAGCACCACAACATATAGTAACATCATGCTCATCATCAGGAAGAATGACAGCCTGTGTACTTTCGGCGGGATTTTCAGCGCGATGTTCCGGAGGTACTGTTTCTGTAATTCCGAGAAGCGTATCGCGAGAGTTTCCCAGTAAACCGAGGTGTCGTCGCCGCGTATCATCTGAATAAATCCGCGGCAGACCTCCGACAGATTTGTACTGCCGATACGCCCCTCAAACCGGGTAATGGCGGCTTCGTAATTGCCGGTCCGCATATCCGCTATGGTTATCTCGATTTCCTCGTTGAGATACGGCGAGAAATTGTCCTTGTGGCGCTCCAGAATCGAGATTACGTCATGGGACATCTGGATTTCCTGAGATATCGCGTAGACGAAGCGCGGCAGGTCGAATTCTATCTGCTTCCGCTTTTCCTTTATGCAGGAATCCACTTTCTGCTTTTCCTGAAAGTACATCAGCACCGCCAGCACGATAACCAGCAGTCCAATTATCGGCAGAAAAAAGAAGAACGGCACGGACAGGAGCATTATTCCGGCTGAACGCACCAGCGCCCTCGCCGTGAAAAGCTCCGGGGACATTGAGATATTTGCGATTTTAAGGCTGTCCGCAAGCTCTTTTTTCTTGAATTCGTTCAACCGTATGAACCGTGAAACGAACAGCGAAATGTCGTTGTAGGTGTTTTTGAATCCGGCGGCGGAGGGGCGGTTTCTTGCGGCGACCGCCTTTATCGCTTTTGTAGTGCGGCTTGACGGGACTTTCAGCAGGATAAGCGCGAACTGATACAGCCCGGCGGCAAACAGTCCGCAGACTGCCGCCAGAGCGGCGTACAGCGCAATGTTATAAATACTCATATTCACCTCTTGTACTGAATCGGCTGGGTGTACTTATACGCCAGAATCACCGTCACGATAACGACCACCGCCACAATGCAGTTCACGACCTGCCCGAATATCGTATCGAAAAGTACGCTGAACCAGTCGGCGTTGATGAAATACAATATGGGGTAGTTTGCCAGCAGAATGAACACCATCATTATGTGTTCGCGCCGGGGACTCATCAGCATATTGCGGAGTTCAGCGTTGACTATCCGGATATCCGAAAGCCGCGCGGTTATCGGCTGGAGCGTCTTTTTCAGCGTGACGTTGTCCTGACACTCGATAAGGCTGTCGCACCATTCGTGGAACACCTCGTTGTTTATCTCGCCCTTGAGCTGTTCAATGGCGAGCTTCACGTTGGAATTTATGAGCTTCGTCTGGGTGAGAAATTTCCGGAAAGCCTGCTGTACCGGGGGATTTATGTAGTCTATGGACTGCTCCACGGCGTAGATTATATCGTCGTTGCTGACGTAATTCGTGGTGATTATCGACAGCGCCGTTTCAAGCTCCTCGGAGATCCTGCGGTTGTAATTAGCCAGAAGCATATTCACATACGCATACGGAAGCACCACGCATATACCCGAAAACACTGGTATAAGTAGCAGATTCTGGAGCAGAGCCGCAAGCAGAAATCCGGCGCATATTCCGATAAGCGAAACAGAGATCAGCAGTGAGAATTTGTTCTCGGAGTGGGGC
>CAMEPN010000112.1 GCA_945931735.1 uncultured Clostridia bacterium | reverse complement strand
CGTTTATCAAGGAATATAAGTATTATCTGGAGAATTATGGATATTCCGACGACACATCGGCGGACAATGCCCTGACATTGCAGCAGCAGCGCGAGCGCATAGTAAATTATCTGATAAACGAGCAGATAATGCGCGTTAAGTTCGAGGAGCTGCTTCCCGAGTTTACCGAGGAGGAGCTTGAGGATATCAAGGCGGACGGCGACAAGATGATATCCGATATGAAGCAGTCCTGCAAGGACGGGATAACCTCCATGAGTATTGAAAAATACTCCGACGAGGAGCTGGATAAGCTGGCGGACGATGCATTCAAGCAGCTGCTTGAGGAGTGCGGCATGACCGAGGAGGATCTTCACAGCTGGGCATATACCTCGGCGATACAGGATAAGCTGCTCGAATATGTCAACAAGGATTACACGCTGGATTATTCCGAAGCGGAGGAGCAGGCGCAGAATGTTATCGACGGCGCAAAGTCCAGCTACGAGAGCGATCCCGCAAACTATGACGGAAACAGCTTCTCAAGCCTGTATATCCCCGAAGGCTCGCGCTATATCGAGCAGATAGTGCTCAAGCTTCCCGACACGGATATCACCGAGATAAACGAGCTTCGCGACAACGGCGACGACGAGGGCGCCGACGCTCTCCGAGCGGAGAAGCTGAAGTCGCTTGACGAAAGGCTTGCGGAGGTCAAGGGCAGGATAGACGGCGGCGATGATTTCGAGGCGCTTATGAAGGAATACAGCGACGACAGCGACACCTCCGCGAAGTATCTCATAACCCCCGGCTCGCAGATATATGTCGAGGGGCTTGCCGAGGAAGCAATGGGGATATCCGAGGTCGGCGGCATGGTGACCTTCGGCTCGGATTACGGCTATCACATCATCAAAAATCTCGGCGACGCAGAGGTCGACCCCGAGGAGCGAGATAAGATGACGCAGACGATATACAATTATCTGCTGTCGAATTATCAGGCGGCGAATTTCAGCGCCGCAGTAAGAGAATGGCGCGAAGAATACAGCTACACGATCGACCGCGACACGCTCCTGCTCGCGGAGGAAGAAACGGATAATGCAGCGAAAGCTGAGGACGGCACTGCCGAATAAATGAATTGACAGGATAATTATATGAATACACCGATAGTTGATTTTTTGGAGAAATACACAAAAGAAAACCGTCTGCGCCTGCATATGCCGGGGCATAACGGTGAGTTTCCGCACGATATCACCGAGATAGACGGAGCGGACAGCCTTTTTGAGAGCGACGAAACGGGCGGGATAATCGCGCAGAGCGAGAGCATTGCCGCTAAGATATTCGGCGCGGCAAAGACCTGCTATTCCTGCGGCGGTAGCACGCTCGCGATACAGACCGCGCTCGCTGTTCTGAAGTCGCAGGGGGTAAAGACCATAGCGGCGTCGCGCTATTCCCACAGGAGCCTTGCCGATGCCGCCGCGGTACTCGGTCTTGACGTAAAGTGGCTTTATCCCAGGGAATACCTCAGCGCCGATGTTGAGTACACCGCGGAATCGCTCAGCGGGGCGGACGCTGTTTTCATTCCGAATATTGATTATTACGGCGGGACATGGAAGTTCGTCAAGCCGAATATCCCCGTGGTAGTCGACAACGCGCACGGGGCGTATCTCCGCTTCCTCGACAAACGGAAATTCGGCACGCAGTATCTCCACCCGCTGGAGCTTGGCTTCCCGCTGATATGCGCGGAGTCGGCTCACAAGACGCTGCCCGTCCTCACGGGGGGAGCGTATCTCCATTTCGCGCACGGAACGGATTTTTCGCGCGCAAAGGAATTTATGGGAATATTCGGCTCGTCCAGCCCATCTTATCTTATAATGGAGAGCCTTGACAGGTTCAACGGGCTGCTCGCCGCAGATGTAAATTCCGTGACGCGAGCCTGCGAGGCTGTCGCGGCGCTCAAGACAAAGCTTGAAAAGGCGGGCGTGCCGCTTAGAAAGAGCGACCCTCTGAGAATCGTTATCAACGCGCGGCAGAGCGGCCTTAGCGGCTACGAATACGCGTCGGTGCTGCGCAGGAACGGCGTGGAATGCGAGATGTCGGACGAGAACCGCGTCGTGCTTCTGTTCTCTGCGGCAACTACCGTAAAGGACTGCGAGCGCGCGGAGATGGCGATATTGTTCGTTCCCCGCAAAACTCCGATCCCCGAGGTGGAATACCCTGTCATCAAGCCTAAGGCGTATATGCCGATATATGAGGCGGTGTTCAAGCCGCAGAAGCTCGTTCCCGTTCAGAACGCGGGCGGAGAGGTTTGCGCGGGCATGAAGGCGCCCTGCCCTCCGGGAATACCGCTCGTTATGCCGGGCGAGATAATCGACCATTACGTTGCAGAAGCGCTCGCGAAATACGGCGTGAAAAATATTGCCGTTCTGGACAGGACGCGCCGCTAAAGCCGCTCGGTAAACCGCCGCGCGCTGTCTGCGGGGATCTGCCGCAGGTGGGCTGAAATGCGCTCGTGAAATACAAGGCGGCAGTCGCAGAAGCCGCCCGTTTTCTGAAACGGGTTCTGAACTATCGCGGACGACACGGCGCTGTTTTCCCGCGAAAAAACGGTGTACAGCCGCGCGAAACGCCGCGAGGATATCCTTAGAACGCCGTTCCCGCGCGACATACCCGAGCGGAGCATATACGCCGCGTACACCGCCGCCGTCTGCAGAAAAACGGCGACGCCGCACCACAGCGCGGTTTTAAGCAGCTCGGCATATCTTATTGCGCCCGTTATCTGCATAATATTTATCAGCAGAAGCGCCGCGGCAAGCCCCGCAGCCCAGCTCAGCGGCAGCGCGCAGTGACCGAAAAGAGCGCGCTTCGGGGGAGATATTTCGTTTTTCTTTGGGACAGCGGGCGTTCCGCCAAGCAGGACGCGTATCAGTTTTTCGGAGGTGCTGCGGCGCGCGGGAGGGAGTATCATCACCCCGCGGAGATAAAGCGGAGCTGCCTTTGCGATAAGCGACGAGGCGGCGTCGCAGGTGATGCAGCAGCACGGCTGCGCCGAGGAAATGTAATATTCATATATGGTGAATATCCCGCGCCGCACCGCGACCGACTCTTTTCGCAGCGTCACGCGGAAGCGCGCCATTGCGGCGGTTTTTATCAGCAGCGCGAAGCCCCATGCGGCGATAACGAATACTGCGACGACCGACGCGGCTTTCGGCACCGCGATATGCAGCAGCGCGAGGGTATCCGAAACGCCGTTTGCGGTGCTTTGTATCGCGGAGATTATTCGGTCGTAGTAGGTGCTGCCGAATATAGTGCCTATGCGCTTTATCGCTGCGGAGAATATCAGCACCCCGCTTAGCGCACGGGTGTCGATGAACGCCCCGAAAAGCACCGACGAAGCTTTCGGGCGCAGCGTTATCCCCTTATTTCTCGTCAGGAACGGGAGCGGCTCGTTCTTCCGGAGGTAAAATTCAGCCGCCTTTCCGCTTAGCGTGCGGACTGTGACCCGCTTTCCGCGCAGTATGCGAAGGAGCGGCGTGCGGCGTATTTCCACCGACGTGACCGAGGAAAACGGTATACGGCTCGACCGTAAAAAAATAAGACCTTTTTCGAGGAAAATACCGCCCTCGGAAAAGCTTATCCTTACGAAAAAACGGCGGAGAATGTAATAAAATAAAATATCCATTTTTATACATTAAGAGGTAATTGTCATGAAAACAGGTTGTATCATTCTGGCGGGCGGCGCGGGAAAGCGCATGAAGTCCGAGAAGCCCAAGGTACTGTGCGAGGTGCTGAAAAAGCCGATGCTCGGGTGGGTGCTTGACGCGGCGGAGAATTTCGGCTTCGACAGGATAGCGGTCGTTACGGGCTATAAGCGCGAGCAGACCGAGGAGTACATACGCTCGCGCGGGGGGAATACCGAGGTGTTTTTCCAGCCCGAGCAGAAAGGTACGGGCGACGCGGTGAGCTGCGCAATGGAGCTTATAAAGGACACCGACTATGTCTGCGTGCTGAACGGGGACGCGCCGTTTATCGACGCGGAAACGATAGGCTCCGCGCTTTCCTGCATGAAAACGAGCCGCGCGAATGTCACCGTGATATCCGCGGAGCTTTCCGACCCGACGGGCTACGGCAGGGTGATACGCGAAAACGGCAATTTCAAGGCAATTCGCGAACAAAAGGATTGTTCCCCCGAGGAGGAAAAAATATGCGAGGTCAACAGCGGCGCATACTGGTTCCTGTCAGACCTGCTCGCCGAGGCGCTGCCTAAGCTGCGCTCCGACAACGCTGCGGGCGAATATTACCTCACCGACTGCGTAGAGCTTATCGGAAACGCGGCGGCGTATCCGAGCGAAAACCCCGATATCGTTCTTGGGGCAAATTCCCGCCGCGCTCTGTATGAGCTGAACGAAACGGCTCGGAAAAACGTTCTTTACCGCCTGATGGACGAGGGCGTCGGATTTATTTCCCTCGACGGAATAATCATCGCTCCCGATGTAAAAATAGGAACAGACACCACGATACTCCCGAACACGGTCATACTCGGAAAGACGGTCATCGGAGCGGGCTGCGAGATCGGCGCGAACAGTCATATCGAGAATTGTACAATAGGTAATAATGTTGTATTAAATAACGTACAGGCATATTCCTCCGTCGTCGAGGACAACGTTAAGATAGGTCCGTTCGCACAGCTACGCCCGGGGACAACGATAAGGAAGGGCGTAAAGATAGGCGATTTTGTCGAGATAAAGAACAGCGACATCGGCGAAAACACCGCCGTGGCTCATCTGACATACCTCGGCGACAGCAACGTTGGGCGCGGGGTCAACTTCGGCTGCGGCTGCGTCACCGCAAACTACGACGGCATAAACAAATACCGCACCGAGATAGGCGACCATGCCTTTATCGGCTGCAACACCAACCTTATCGCACCCGTTAAGGTCGGGGAGAACGCTACGACCGCCGCCGGCTCGACGATCACAAAGGAAGTCCCTGCGAACTCTCTCGCGGTTGAGCGCGGGCAGGTGCGCGTTATCGAAAACTGGGGCAAGAACGCCCTGCGTAAGAAAAAGTAACGGAGGTACCCATGAAAGCTCTGGTCGTGGTGGATTATCAGGTGGATTTTGTGAACGGCGCGCTCGGATTTGCGGGCGCGGAGAAGCTCGAACCGATAATTCTCGATAAGATAGACGAATGCCGCAGAAACGGCGGGCAGGTTATTTTCACGCTGGATACGCACGGGGAAAATTACCTTGAAACCTCGGAGGGAAAGCTGCTCCCGATACCGCACTGCATCGACGGCACGGCGGGGCACGCGCTCTGCGGAAAGGTCGCAGACGCTGTACGCGAAGAGGATATAGTGATAAAGAAGCCGTCGTTCGGCTCGCTGGAGCTTGCCGATTTGCTGAAAAAATGCGGGTTCGACGAGGTGGAACTGTGCGGACTGGTGACGGACATCTGCGTTATCTCTAACGCGGTTATCGCTAAGGCTGCGCTGCCCGAAAGCCGCATTACGGTGGACAGCAGAGCGTGCGCCTGCGCCGACCCCGCGGCTCATAAAAGGGCGCTCGAGGTCATGCGCGGCGTTCAGATAAACGTGATTTGGGAGCAAAGCACATGAACATTCGCAGCATGAATATCGGCGATATTCCCGCCTGCGCGGATATCATGTGTTCCGTATACAACAACGAATTGTGGATGTGCCGCTGGACAAAGGAAACCGCGGAGCAATATCTCCTCGATTTTTTCGGCGGCAGGAAGTTCGTGGGATATGTTGCGGAGGAAAACGGCGGGGTGATCGCCGCGCTTTTCGCGCACGAAAAGGTGTGGTGGAACAACAGCGAGGTATTTGTTGAGGAAATGTTTGTAACACCGCAGAAGCAGGGCAAGGGTATCGGCACCGCGCTGCTTGGCGCTGTCGAAGAGTATGTCGGGCAAAAGGGGCTTGCGGGCATAACGTTGTCTACCAATAAATATGCGCCTGCTCCGGAATTTTATAAAAAGAACGGTTTTTCGGTTTGTGAGCACGTTATTTTTATGGCAAAGGAAATGTAGGATAGGTCATTTTTTCGGTCGTTTTACTGTCCGTGGAGTATTTTTCGGACGGCATACGCAAAAAGGGAGAAACGAAAATGATAAACGAACAGAACTGCACCATGCTTTGCGACTTCTATCAGCTCACCATGGGCAACGGCTATTACAAGACGAAATATGCGCAGCGAACAGCGTATTTCGATCTGTTTTTCCGCCGTATCCCCGACGGGGGAGGGTATGCGGTCTGCGCGGGGTTAGAGCAGGTGATAAACTATATCGAGGGGCTTCGATTCAGCGGGGAGGACATAGACTTCCTGCGTTCTAAGGGCATTTTCGACGAGGGGTTTCT
>CAMEPN010000111.1 GCA_945931735.1 uncultured Clostridia bacterium | reverse complement strand
GTTATAACGGTAATCAAGGCAGACATCAGTGTTACCGCTCCCGAAGCAGACAATGCGATCGACTACGGCAAGACCCTTTCCAATGTCCTCTTTAGCGATGAAAGCTGGAGCTGGGCAGACGGAACTATTATCCCCACAGTAACAAACAGCGGCTATTCTGCGGTTAAGACGGTATCCGATTATGATGTTTATGATTATTCGGACGTAGCCGGCTATGACGAGGATACCCACACCATCACATTAACAGCCGCGGTAACGGTAAATCCTGCCGTACCGACGGTAATTGTAAGTGTTGACCCCGCGTCGGGCATAGTTGGACAGACGATAAGCGTAGGCGCAGTCATTTCCAACCCCAACAACGTGGCGCTTGACGACCTGCCCGAAGCAACATTCACCTACCGCGTGAACGACGGCGAGGAAAAGCCTGTCACAGGCGGCTCGTTCGATATACCCGACGGCACCGAGGAGGGTGATGTTATCACCGTCACGGCAGTCACGCCCGCAGGCGGAAATTACGCCGAGGGAACGGGCACCGCAAGAGTAATTGTAACAGTGTGCAAGCATGAGCATACAACGCTCGAGCATGACGAAAACAGCCATTGGTACAAGTGCTCCGACTGCGGCGCAGAGCTTAACAAGGCTGCGCACAGCGGCGGCGAGGCAACCTGCGTAGATAAGGCGGTCTGCGAGATTTGCGGAACTGCTTACGGCAATGTTGACAGCAATAACCATGTTCATGTAAGCACGGAGTGGTCTACTGACGGCACGAGCCATTGGCACGAATGCTCCGACTGCGGCGCTAAGCTTGACAAGGCAACACACAGAGGCGGCGAGGCGACCTGCGTAGATAAGGCGGTCTGCGAGATATGCGAAGCTGCTTACGGCAATGTCGACGGCAATAACCACATCAATGTAAGCACGGAGTGGTCGACGGACGGCACGAGCCATTGGCACGAGTGCTCCGCCTGCGGCGCTAAGCTTGACAAGACTGCGCACAGCGGCGGCGAAGCGACCTGCACCGAAAAGGCTTCCTGCGAGGTATGCGGCAGATCTTACGGCAAGGTCGACATAGATAACCACACCGACGTAGAAACGATCTGGTCGTTCGATGAAACGGGTCATTGGCACATTTGCCTTGACTGCGGCGCTAAGCTTGACGAAGCGGCGCACATTTCGAGCGGCGCGGCGACGGAATATAATGCGGAGATATGCACCGTCTGCGGCTATGAGATCGCGCCGAAGCTCGGAACAGTAGCAGCGCCTGTTATCACACCGAACGGCGGCAAATTCAGCAGCAAGCTTGAGGTTACGATAGCGAGCGCAACTGACGGCGCGGAGATCTACTACACGACGGACGGCACAGAACCCACAACGGCAAGCACAAAATACACAGGCGCATTTAATATCACCGAAACGACTACGGTCAAGGCGATAGCGGTCAAGGCGGGCATGGCGGACAGCAGCGTTGTTACTGCGGAGTTCACCTATACTGCGCTGAAGCCCGTAACGACGCCCGAGATAATACCGAACGGCGGCAGCTTCAGCGGCTCGCTTGAGGTAACGATAATCTGCGCAACTGACGGCGCGGAGATCTACTACACGACCGACGGCACAGAACCCACGACCGCAAACACAAAGTACACGGGCGCATTCAATATCACCAAAACGACTACGGTCAAGGCGATAGCGGTCAAGGCGGGAATGTCGGACAGCAGTGTTGCTGCTGCGATATTCATCAATACGGATATCGTTGAAACAGTCGCAACGCCCGTTATCACTCCGAACGGCGGAACATTCAGAAGCACTAAGGGAGTAACGATAACCTGCTCGACTGAGGGCGCCGAGATACACTACACGCTGAACGGCACAGACCCGACAGCGGAGAGCGCACTATATACAGGCAAATTCACCGTAAACTCGACTACGACGGTCAAGGCGATAGCGATCAAGGCGGGCATGAACGACAGCGAAATCGCTTCCGCAGAATTTACCAAGAGCAGTTACAGCGGAGGTGGCGGCGGTTCGTCGTCCGGCTACGCCGATGAAGCAGAACCCTCGATCGACGGAACAAGCAAGTCTTGGAGCGAGATCGCGGAGGTTATCGCAAAGTCGGCTGACGGCAGCACAATAACCATTGACATGAACGGTGTGACCGAGATCCCCGAGGAGGTAATCAAGGCGATAGCCGAAACGGACAGCAAGGTCGAGTTCGTGGCAGACAGCACATTCAAGTGGATAATCGACGGCGCAAAGATAACGGATCCCGTAAAGGCAGACCTGACCATTGACAGAAACGTGAACATCAATACCGACGGGCTTGACGGCACGCTCGGAACGGAGTTCTCGGTAGACGGCACAGGTATTCCCGCAAGCCTTGAGATAAAGTTCAAGGCGATCTACGGAGGTCAGTTTGCAAATGTCTACAAGTCCGAAAACGGAAAGCTTGTATTCGCGGGCACCGCAAAGGTCGGCGCTAACGGCAGAGTTGTTCTGACGTGCGTTGACGGCGAGGGCGATTATGTTGTAATGCTCAGCGAAGACAGCGCGCTCGTTGGCGACGCTAACAACGACGGCGTTGTGAACGCGTTTGACGCGGCGGCGATATTGAGAGATATCGTTGAGCTTGAAAAGCTTGCTAACCCGCAGGCAGCGGACTTCAACGTCGATGGAACAGTCAACGCGTTCGACGCGGCGGCTATTCTCAAATGGGTTGTTGGGATAAGATGATCTCGGCAACATAACTTCAATGGGCGCACCGAAAAGGGTGCCCCTTTGGGCAGTTCCGCCGAGCCTTTACCTCCACTTTACTAAAGGTAGTTTGGCTCGGCGGGTCAAAAACTGCTTTATCGGAAGCACGCTAAGGCGTGCCGCCTTGGGCAATTCCGCCTCGCCGTAACTTCATCTTTTTCACAGATGATTTGCTCGGCGGGGCGGAAACTGCTTTATTGGCAACACCCTAAGGCGTGCGCCCATTTTTCTGTTAAAAAGTATCTGTCAGTAGGTCAATTCATTGGCTTTGGCTGAATTTTCTGCCCCCGAAATGCCGTAAGGCATTGCAGTCTGTCGAAAAAGTCTTGCGAAGCAAATTGACTTTTGCATTCCTAGTGTTTTGCTTACGCAAAACACTAGGAATGCGAAAATCAGTCCGCTACGCGTAAATTTATTTACTTTTTCGACAGACTGACGCCGCGCAGTATTGACTGCGCGGCGCTTTATTATGCTGTTTTTACGGTATCACATCTCTATGGAAAGACCCTCTGCGCTTCTTACCTTGAAGTTCTTCGCAGTGCCCTCGGCAGTTACCTTGATAACGTCGCCGCTTCTCGTCGCCTTGAGGGTCAGCAGCTTGTTCGACTCGGTGTCGTAAACCACTGTTTCGGCAGTCTTGCCGTCCTCAAGCTGATAAATAACGACCTCTGCATTCTCTGCGTAGTCGTATTCAAACGCGCGCTTGAAATCGCCGTAAACGATTATGCTGTTCGGCTTCGCGAGCACGGGCATGGAGAAGTAGTCGTGCTTGGTGGTGTACCACTTTCCGCCGTCGAACACCTTGCCTGTCTGTATGTCCGTCCACTTGCCCTCGGGAACATAATACTGCGCAGTGCCCTCCTCGTTGAATACGGGAGCAACAAGCAGGTTATCGCCGAGCATATACTGTCTGTCGAGATTGCGGCAGGCGGGGTCGTCGGTGTAGTCCACTACCATTGCGCGCATCATCGGGATACCCGTTTCGTGGGTCTTGTGAGCCTGAGTCCAGAGGTAAGGCATCAGTCTGCCCTTGAGCTTTGTCCAGTGGCGGAGGACATCGCAGCTCTCCTCGTCAAAGTTCCACGGAACGCGGTAGGAGCTGTTTCCGTGCAGTCTGGAGTGGGAGCTCATCAGACCGAACGCGCACCAGCGCTTGTACAGGTCGGGAGTACCCTGCGCCTCGAAGCCGGAGATATCGTGGCTGAAGTAGCCGAAACCGCTCATGCACAGCGACAGACCGCCGCGCAGCGTTTCCCACATGGACTCGTAGTTGGAGAAGCAGTCGCCGCCCCAGTGTACGGGGAACTTCTGTCCGCCGACAGTCGCGGAGCGCGCGAACAGGCAAGCCTTGTCCTTGCCGTAATATTCCTCAAGCACCTCGTGAACAGTCTTGTTGTAGAGGTAGGTGTAGTAGTTGTGCATCTTGTAGGGGTCGCTGCCGTCGTAGTATACAACGCCCTTTGTGGGTATTCTCTCGCCGAAGTCGGTCTTGAACGCGTTTACGCCCATCTCGCAGAGCGCGCGGAGCTTGCTCTTGTACCACTCGCGTGCGGCGGGGTTGGTGAAGTCGACGATAGCCATGCCCGGCTGCCACATATCGCCCTGCCATACGGAGCCGTCGGTCGTCTTGAGGAAATAGCCGCCCTTTACGCCCTCGTCAAACATAGTGGAGCGCTGTGCGATGTAGGAGTTTATCCATACACATATCTCAAGCCCCTTTGCCTTAAGACGCTGGAGCATAGCCTTGGGGTCGGGGAACATTCTCTTGTCCCATGTGAAGTCGCACCAGTTGAACTCCTTCATCCAGAAGCAGTCGAAGTGGAACACCTCGAGCGGGATATCGCGCTCCGCCATGCCGTCGATAAAGCTGGTTACGGTTTCCTCGTCGTAGTTGGTGGTAAAGGAAGTGGTGAGCCACAGACCGAAGGTGTACGCAGGGGTCAGCGCGGGCTTTCCGGTGAGGTCGGTGTATGTAGAGAGCACTTCCGCAATGTTCGCGCCGCCGATAACGAAGTATTCGAGATGCTCGCCCTGAACGGAGAAAGCTACCTTGGAAACAGTTTCGCTAGCGACCTCGAAATTGACCTTTTCAGGGTGATTTACGAACAGACCGTAGCTGTTGGAGGATACATAGAACGGAATGGACTTGTAGCTCTGCTCTGAGGAAGTGCCGCCGTCGTTGTTCCATACGTCAACGGTCTGACCGTTCTTTACGAAGGTGGAGAACTTCTCGCCGAAGCCGTAGATGCTCTCGCCGACGCTTATGTTCATCATCTCGCGCATTACGCCGTTCTCAGCGGTGTCGTCGTGCGCGAAGAAAGGCTTCATCTCGTCGTCAGCCATGCGCTCGTTGGTCTTCCACTGCTCCTCGAGGATATAGGAGGTGGTGCGCCAGCCCTGCTTCGTGAGCAGTCTGCCGTCGTAGTAGTACTTAATGTCCCATGCGCCGCCCTTGGGGACAACGACCTTTGTCTTGCCCGAAACAAGCTCGAACGCGTCGTCCTTTTCGGTGATAACGGGCTTGAAATCAGCGTCCTCGTAAAGCTCGAACGAGGGTGCCTTTGTAACTCTGCCCTTAAAATGGTCGACAGTTACCTTGATAGTGTTTTTTAGGGTGGAAGTGAAGGTGATCTCGAGAACAGGGCCGCCGAGGGTCATTCCGCGGTTGCCTATCCACTGGTTTGTCGCGAGGACATTGATAGACTTTTCGTCAGCAGTCACCTCATAGATCTGCGTAGCGTAGTTCACGCCGTAGCCGGGCTTGTTGAGCCAGAGTCCGTCTGCATACTTCATTGGTAAATTACCTCCGTCAATTATTATTATTAACAAAGCCGAAACCGCTTTACAGCCGCATTTGTCCGTATTGCCCGAACCGGCGCCGCAGAGTTCCCGCTTAAAGATCGGAACCGATTTTAAGCCGATTAACTTAAAACAGAGTAATCGTTTACATCACACGGCATAAAAAACCGCCGTTTTTATCCGACGACATTATTTTAGCATATTTTTTTGAAAAATACAAGGGGTAAAACGGAAAAAAATATAATTTTTTTCGCAGGAAATATAACAAATTTCCGACTTCAAATAGTGCTTTTCACAAGGTCATTGCATAGCCGTCTGCCGTCCAATACAATGCGCGGCAGAAAATTGAGCGTTCGAAAGGTGCAGGTGCCATCAATGCAAAAAGCGCCCCTCGCCTAACCCATGCAATGCGCGTCAGAAAATTGAGCGCCCGAAAGGTGCGGGTACATTAATTGTTGTGACTGCCTAAAGGAGCCTTTGCGAAGCATAACCTAAAATTCGCGCAAGCGAAACACGACCCGAAAAGGCAAGGAGCGGAAACTTGAGGAAAAAGGAGAGGGAGAGCGGAAGGGGGTGTGGGGGAGACCCGTAGGGAGAGGGAAAAACTCCGTTTTTCCCTTGCCCGAAGGGTTTCCCCCACTTCATTGCGACAACACATAAATATGAAAATTATTCTAAAGCAACAATACCCCCAAAAACAAAACAATTGCAATCCTAAAACCAAACCCCGCAGAGCAAACGCCCCGCGGGTGGAAAATCAAACATTAGTCATGCCGCTGTACGTCCGCAGGATATCCTCCGCAATGTCGCGCTGAGGTCTGCGTGAATCCATGGCGAGCTTTTGGATATGTCGGTGAGCCTGCTTTTCCGTGAGGTTGAGGTAC
>CAMEPN010000110.1 GCA_945931735.1 uncultured Clostridia bacterium | reverse complement strand
AATTCCTTTCGCGGGAGGACAACGTGCTCATCATCGACGGTTGCCTCGCTAACGGCTGCGCGCTGCTCGGGCTTATCGACATCGTAAAGGGAGCGGGGGCTTCAATCGCGGGCGCGGGGATAGTCGTTGAAAAGGGCTTTCAGAAAGGCGGAGAGCTTGTCCGCTCCAAGGGGATACGCGTCGAGTCGCTCGCTGTTGTTGACAGCATGAGCGTTGAGGGCGGCTGCGTTTTCCGCGCGTAATAATTCGGTTTTAACGGACAGTCCGTTGAAATATACAGTATACACAGAAAAACAGGGAGGAAAATCACATGAAGAAGAAACTTCTCGCCGCTCTGCTGGCTGCTGCCTGCCTCTTTACAGGCTGCTCCAACAACGGCACAAGCAGCTCGGACAGCTCCTCGGCTGACAACAGCACGGCTTCCGGCGAAAACAGCACCGCTGTTGACACCGACGTAAAGGTCGGCTTCGTTTACATCGGCAAGATCGACGACGGCGGCTATACTCAGGCACACGACGCAGGCAGACTTGCGGTAGAGGCTATGGGCGTTGAAACAGCGTACGTTGAGGACGTTGCGGAAACGGTATCCGACACCTGCGAGGCTATCAGAACACTTATCGACGAGGGCTGCAACCTTATCTACACCAACTCCTTCGGCTTTATGGAGGGTACGGTTGAGATGGCTAAGGAATATCCCGATGTCAAGTTTGCCCACTGCTCAGGCTATATGAGAGAGGACAATATGTCCACCTACTTCGGCAAGGTTTATCAGGCTCGTTACCTTGCAGGTATCGTAGCGGGCATGAAGACCGAGGCTAACCGCATAGGCTACGTTGCCGCAAAGGGCATTCCCGAGGTTATCCGCGGTATCAACGCGTTCACGCTCGGCGTTCAGTCCGTAAATCCCGACGCTACTGTTGAGGTAGTATTCACAGACACATGGTATGACCCCGCAGTTGAGAAGCAGGCTGCTCTTGAGCTGCTTAACAAGGGCGTTGACGTTATCGCGCAGCATCAGGATACGACCGCTCCGCAGGTTGCTGCCCAGGAAAAGGGCGCATACTGCATCGGCTACAACTTCCCGACTGCCGACGCCGCTCCCGACGCTTATCTGACCGCCGCTTGCTTCAGATGGGCTACGTTCTACACCGACGACGTTCAGAGAGCTATCGACGGCACATGGTCCTCCAGAGCTTACTGGGAGGGTCTTGCGGCGAACATGACCTACCTTGACGAACTGTCCGACCTCTGCGCAGAGGGCACACAGGAGAAGGTGGACGCTGCAAGAAACGCTATAATCGACGGTTCGCTCGAGCCGTTCACAGGCCCGCTGTACGATCAGGACGGCAACCTCAAGGTTGAGGACGGCGTAAGAATGACCGACGACGAGATCTGGAACATGAGCTGGTTCGTTAAGGGCGTAGTAGGCACTATCCCTGCGTAAAAACGGGAAATTTATAACATCTGTTCGTTTTTATCGGACAGGCAATACCGCGGGGGCAGCTCCCCGCGGCGTTGCTGTTTTATTAATCAATGGTATCATTTGCTTTTTCGGAGGGATCGGGCTGCCGCTCCCTGCGAAAAGGCAATTGGAAGAGGAATATGGAGGAACGATATGGCGGGACCTTATATAAGGCTTGAGAATATCTGCAAGTCATTCGGCTCTGTTCAGGCAAACAAAAACGTGTCCATCGACGTGAACAAGGGCGAGATACTCGCGCTGCTCGGCGAGAATGGCTCGGGAAAAAGCACGCTCGTCAATATGCTGAGCGGAATATACACCCCCGACAGCGGCAGCATCTAAATCGACGGAAAGCAGACGGTATTCAGCTCTCCGAAGGACGCGATAAAAGCGGGCATAGGCATGGTGCATCAGCATTTCAAGCTGGTGGACGTAATGACCGCCGCGGAGAATATCGTGATCGGGCAGGAAAAGGGAGTTTTCACCTCGAAAAAGCGCATGGCGCAGGAAATAAGCGCGCTTAACGAGAAATACGGGCTGAAAATTATCCCCGACAAGAAGATATACAATATGTCCGTCAGCGAGAAGCAGTCGGTGGAGATAATGAAGATACTCTACCGCGGCGCGGACGTGCTTATCCTCGACGAGCCGACGGCTGTGCTCACTCCGCAGGAGATAACCGCGCTGTTTGATATCCTCCGCCGAATGAAAGAGCAGGGCTGCTCCATAATCATAATCACACATAAAATGGCGGAGGTAATGGACATATCCGACCGCGTGACCGTTCTCCGAAAGGGCGAGAGCATTGCGACCGTGGTAACAAAGGAAACCACCCCGAAGCAGCTCACCGAGATGATGGTCGGCGGGTCGGTGTCGCTCGAGATAGAGCGGCCGAAGGTCACGCTTTCGGAAAAGCCGCTCCTGTCCGTAAAGAACCTCACCAAGCGGGATTACGAGGGCGTGAACGTGCTGAACGACGTTTCGTTCGATATTTACGGCGGGGAGATACTTGGCGTCGCGGGTATTGCGGGAAGCGGTCAGAAGGAGCTTTGCGAGATAATCGCGGGGCTTGACAAGGCGAACGGCGGCGAAATCACCTTTGACGGCGACAGCATACTCGGGCTTTCGCCGCGCGCGATTCTTAAAAAGGGCATAAGCATGAGCTTTGTTCCCGAGGACAGGCTCGGAATGGGGCTTGTCGCGGGCATGAGCGTGACCAACAACGTTATCCTCAAATCCTACAACCGCAACCGCGGACCGTTCCTCGACAGAAAATTCGCGAAGTCGCTCGCGGAGCAGATAGTAAGCGATTTTGACATTTCCACCCCGTCGGTCAACCACGAGGTAAAGAAGCTTTCGGGCGGAAACATACAGAAAGTCCTGCTCGGGCGCGAGATATGGCTTGCGCCGCGCGTTCTCATCACTGCGTATCCCGTGCGCGGACTTGACATCGGCGCTTCCTACAACATCTACCGCGTTATTAACGAGCAGAAGAAAAAGGGCGTCGCGGTATTGTTTATCGGCGAGGACCTTGATGTTCTGAAGAGCATTTCCGACCGCCTTATGGTTATCCACAGCGGCGAGGTGATCGACATTGTTGACCCCGAAGAGGTAACGAAAGAGGACATCGGACTTATGATGCTGGGTCATCACAGAGAGGAGGGCGCGGTATGAGCCATATTCAGATATCGCGGCGCGCGAACACCTCGCGCCTTGCGGAGAATTTCGTCCGTATCGGAGCAATAGTCGCGTCGCTTCTTCTGGCGGGCGTTGTTATGCTTTTCATGGGCTATAACCCAATTGATATTTTCGGGAAGATAATCACCTCCTCGCTCTCGACGTTCAGCCGCTTTACCGAAACGGTGAACAAGACGATAATGCTTACGACGCTGTCGCTCGGCATCGCGGTCGCGTTCCGAATGAAATTCTGGAACATCGGGGCGGAGGGGCAGTTCTACATGGGCGCGTTCGGCGCGGCGCTCGCGGCGTTCGGATTTCCCGAGCTTCACCCCGCGCTGCTGCTTCCGCTTATGGCGCTGTTTGCGTTTGTTTTCGGCGGCCTTTGGGCGATGATTCCCGCGCTGCTCAAGGCGAAGTTCTCCACAAGCGAAACGCTCGTTACGCTGATGATGAACTACATCGCGGTGTCGTTCATTTCCTACCTGCAATACGGTCCGTGGAAAGACCCCGCGTCGCTCGGCGCGGCGAAGATAGCGCGCTTTTCCGACAACGCTATTCTCCCGAAGGTATTCGGCATTCATGCGGGCTGGATAATCATGCTTGCGCTCGTGGTGATAATGACGATAGTCCTCAAATACACAAAGCTCGGTTATCAGATAGACGTGCTCGGAGAGAGCGAAACGACCGCGCGCTATGCGGGCATGAACACGCTGAAAATAATGTTCGCGGCGGTAATGCTGAGCGGCGGTCTGTGCGGACTTGCGGGCTTTATGCAGGCGAGCGCGATAGAGAAGTCCATCACCGACTCGATGTCGGGCGGGCTTGGTTTTACGGCGGTAATTACCGCGTGGCTGGCAAAGCTCAAGCCGCCTGTTATCGTCGTTGTGTCGTTTGCGTTTTCGATGCTTTTGCAGAGCGGAAAATCGCTTCAGGTGATCGGTATCCCGTCCTCGATAACCGAAATATTGCAGGGCGTGATAATCTTCTTCGTACTGGGCAGCGAGTTTCTCATAAATTACAAGGTATCTTTCCGCAGAAACGCCGTAAAGGAGGCTGAATAATGGATATACTCAACGAAATTTCCCTGTTTCTTCAGACCTCGGTGCAGATGGGCACGCATATCCTTTTCGCCATTGTCGGCGGCATTATCTGCGAAAAGGTCGGCAACACCAACCTCGGCGTGGAGGGCATGATGCTGATGGGCGCGGCGATGGGCTTTACGGTCGCCTGCTCGACGGGGAACCCTGTTCTTGCGGTTCTCGCGGCGGGAGCGGCGGGGCTTGCGGGCGCGCTGATATATGCGTTCATCACGGTAACGCTGCGCGGAAATCAGGTTGTCACGGGACTTGTCCTGACCATATTCGGAACGGGCTTCGCGGGCTTTATCGGGAAATCCGTTTCGGGAAACATTGTCCCCGAAAGCGTTGTCAGCGCGTTCAGACCGTATGATATTCCGATACTGTGCGATATCCCGATAATCGGAAAGGCGCTGTTCAGCCAGAGCATTTATGTACAGATGGCGCTTGTTGTCGCGATACTTGCGTATTTTTATATCAACAAGACGAAGATGGGGCTGTATATGCGCGCCGTCGGCGAAAATCCCGCGGCTGCGGACGCGTCGGGCGTCAACGTTACGTTCTACAAATATTTCAACATACTGCTGGGCGGCTTCCTGTGCGGCGTCGGCGGGGCTTATCTCTCGATAGTGTTCCTCACCACATGGCAGGACAACGTTACCGCGGGAGCGGGCTGGATAGCGGTCGCGCTGATCATTTTCAGCACATGGAACCCGCTCAAGGCTATCCTTGCGGCGTATCTGTTCGGTATGCTTAAAGGGCTTAATTTCAAGATGCAGGGCTGGGGGATACAGGTGCCGTCGCAGTTCCTCGAGATGCTCCCTTATGTTGCGACGATAGTTGTGCTGGTGTTCATCACGCTGCGCAAGAAAAAGGAAAATCAGCCGCCAAAGGCGCTCGGAGATCCGTATTTCCGAGAGGAAAGGTGACAGTCACATGAGAATGAGAAAAAAACACAACCTCGAGGAGCGCATTGCCGCCTGCTCGGACGTCATGCTGTATATGCAGAATCAGAACGAGCACGCGAACGACCCGCTTGACGAGAGCCTGTTTTTCGACAGCATGAGGGTGTTCGGGAACAACAACCCGCTCCACCTTGAGATAGGCTGCGGCAAGGGCGCGTTTGTCCTTGAGATAGCGCAGCGCAACCCCGACATAAACTATGTCGCCATAGAAAAAACACCGAATGTGCTCATCACGGGCATGGAAAAGCTTAAGGAGCTTGGGCTGAAAAACGTGCGCTTCTGCCTCGGGCAGGCGGAGTACCTCGACCACCTGTTCCACGAGGGCGCGGCGGACAGGCTGTACCTTAATTTCAGCTGCCCTTTTCCAAAGGAAACTTACGCGCGCCACCGCCTTACTCACACGCGTTTTCTCGAGATATACCGCAGGGTGCTGAAAAAGGGCGCGGAGATACATCAGAAAACGGACAATATGCGCCTGTTCGAGTTTTCGATAGAGCATTTTTCCGCGAACGGCTTCGTTATGAAAAATGTTTCGCTCGACCTGCATAAAAGCGGGTTCGAGGGGAATATTATGACGGAGTATGAAACGCGGTTCACATCTATGGGTCTGCCTATTTACAGACTGGAAGCGGTAAATCCCGGGAAATAAAGGACTCACCCCGCCGATGAAGCGGGGTGTAAGTGTAATAATCGGAGGTCGCCATGAAAAAGATAACGGGAACATTTCCGAGCACATCGGGGCTGTGCAGGGTGCATTTCTATTTTTATGTCCCCGAAAAACCGAAAGCGCTGCTCATGCTGTCGCACGGAATGTGCGAGTACATCGAGCGGTATGAGGACTTCGCAAAATTCCTCTGCGACAATGATATCGTCTTCTGCGGAAACGACCATATCGGGCACGGAAACTCGATAACCGACGAAAATATGCTCGGCTATTTCGGGCACGAGCGCGGGTATATAAACATGGTTCGCGACCTGCACAGAATGAAGCTTGTCGCGGAAAAGAAATTCCCCGATATCCCGCATTTCCTTATGGGACACAGCATGGGGAGCTTTCTTGCGAGGATATACCTTTCGAAATACCGCGACAGGCTGAACGGGGCGATACTGATGGGCACCGCGGGGGGAATAGCAGGCTCTGCGCCGCTGCGCAGGATTATCGACGCCGCCGCGCATAATCACGGGGAGCATTACCGCCACGAGTTGGGGACAAAGCTTGCTTTCGGAATGTTTAACCTGCGCACGGAAAA
>CAMEPN010000109.1 GCA_945931735.1 uncultured Clostridia bacterium | reverse complement strand
CTGGTGGATGGGGGGCAAGCTGGAGTTCCTGAAAATGATGAAGCGGGAGGTTGGGGACAATGCGAAATTCGTCCTCGACCTCAAGCAGGCGCGCCGCAGCGGTGAAGATCCGCTTGAATATGTCGAAGCGCTCGGTCGGAGCATTATCCACTGCCACGTCAGCGACGGCGACGACGGACACGACTGCCTGCCGATAGGCGAGGGCAGTTTTGATTTCGGAAAGCTCACTCGGCGGCTCTCGGACAAGGGCTACGACGGCGCGTACATCGTCGAGCTTTACCGTGATAATTACGGCAGCTTTGAGGAGCTGAAAAAGTCAGCCGACCGCATGGCGGAGTTTGTCGGCTTGTGAGGGGGCAGGGTTAGCCAATGGCTGAAAAAGCACCGAGAAACCGCACGATAGACACCGAGCTAAACGACGGGGAAAAATACCTCACCCGCTGCTTAAGGCAGTGCGGAGAGCCGCTTTCGGCTGCGGAGGCGACCGACCGGATAATCGTCGGCGATACGTTTGAAACACTTCCGCTGCTGCCCGAAAAATGCGCCGATCTGATCATAGCCGACCCGCCGTATAATCTCACCAAATCCTACAACGGGAGCAGATTTGCAAAGCGCTCTGCCGAAAAATACGAGGAATACACCCGCCGCTGGCTGGCGCTTGTGAAGCCACTGTTAAAGGACGGCGGAACGATTTATGTATGCTGCGACTGGGAGTCAAGCCTTGTCATAGGGCGCGTCCTCGGCGAGTATTTCACTGTACGAAACCGCATCACATGGCAGCGTGAAAAGGGCCGCGGCGCAAAGTCAAACTGGAAAAACGGCATGGAGGACATATGGTTCGCGACGAACGGAAACGGCTATACCTTTGACCTTGAGGCGGTGAAGATACGCCGCAGGGTGATGGCGCCGTACCGCGCGGACGGCGCTCCGAAGGACTGGGAACAGACCGACGGCGGAAAATTCCGCGACACCTGCCCGTCGAATTTCTGGGACGACATCACGATACCGTTCTGGTCGATGCCCGAGAACACCGCCCACCCGACGCAGAAGCCCGAAAAGCTTTTCGCAAAGCTGATACTTGCAAGCTCTAAAGCGGGGGACGTTGTGCTTGACCCGTTCTGCGGCTCGGGAACGTCCGCGGTCACGGCGAAGAAGCTCGGGCGGCATTACATCGGGATAGAGCTTGAGGAGCGCTACTGCCTGTGGGCGGAGCAGCGGCTGGAGCTTGCGGATACCGACAAGTCTATACAGGGGTATTCAGACGGGATTTTTTGGGAGAGAAACACTTTTCCTCATCAAAAGTGACCTATAAAACAAAACGGGCGTAACAGCCCGTTTCAGCTTGTCGAAAAAGTCAATTTTGCCTGCGAAGCAGGCTTTTGAAATCAGTTTTTTGCCACGGGTTTCCCGGGGCAAAAAACACTTCTATCCGCACAACTGTGCGAACTGGCGGCAAAGCCGCCAGTGAGTGCGGGCAGTGCGGATGTTCGTCGGAAAAGCCCCTTTAGGGGCTTTTTCGACGGTCTGAAACGGGCGTAATAGCCCGTTTTTTTATCAGAGTATTTTCCAAAGCGTTGGAGTCTGCATATCCTTGAACAGCTTTATCTGCGCCTGTGCGCGGTCGCAGGCGGCGTAAAGCTCCTCGTTCTGTTCCTGCGCGAAGGAGCTTATCTCTGCGATAGATGAGGTTATCTCGACCGCATGACCGAGGTCGTTGACGAGTATCCCCTTTTCAATGAAGTCGTTCCACATTTTCTGAAGCTCGTCCGCCGCGGCGACGCATTCCTCCTTGTTCCCGTCAACATAAGCCTTTTCGGTTTTCGACACCATTTCGGAAAGCTCGTCAGTGCGCTTGTCGACAATGTACACCGCCCAGAAGCACCCTGCCGCCATTACCGCCAGCAGGCAGATACTTGTTATAAGTCTGCTCATCACATACCCTCCTGCCGCTTGATTATCGTAGAGCAGCCGTTTTTATCGGCGGTCATAAGAAACACCTCGCCTACGGAAACATTGTGCTCCCTGAGCTGCTTTGAAAGCCAGCCCTGCCCAAGCCCCAGTATACCGAGCTGCTCCTTGTCCTCTACGCCGTCGCGGATAATGACTGCGGGGGGATTATCGGTCGACCCGCCCGCGCTGACGTCCTGTTTTTCTGCGGGCTGAAAATCCTTTTTGAGCAGGAAATTTATCTTGCCCGTCGTTTCGACGATCGCGTAATGCACCTGCGTTATATCGAATATCTGCTGCTCGCGCATCGCCTCGACGAGGTCGTCCACGGTGTAGCGTAGCTTTCTCATTTCCTTTTGCAGTATAACTCCCTCGGACACGATTATGCGCGGGCTGCCTATCATGAGCTTCCGAAACTTTGCGGATTTGAGCATTATCTGCGACACGATAACGTCAAGGCAGACCAGCGTCAGTATCGGAACGATGCCCATTATCATCGGGACGGAGCTGTCCTCGACGGGTATTGCGGCGATATTTGATATAAGGATAGTCACAACCAGCTCGGACGGCTGCAATTCGCCAAGCGGACGCTTGCCCATCAGCCGGAGCGAAAAGGTGATAACGATGTATAGAATGCAGGCTCTTATCAGTACGACTGCCATTAAATTTCCCTCTTTCCGATATATTCGGGAATAGTATGAGGAAAAATTTCCGAATTATTCAGCGGCAGCATATTAAATAACACCCGCAGCGAAATGCGCCACGGGTGTTTGTGATTTATCTTACTTGTTTATCATCTGTTCGATAAGCTCTCTGAGCCTTGCGACTGCGTTTTCGGGGACAAGCTTTTCGGAGATCGACTTGTCGCGGGAGGAAAGCTCGAACACGCCCTCCTCGAGGTTTCTCGGGCTTACTACCACTCTCAGCGGAACGCCGAGCAGGTCTGCGTCGCTGAACATAACGCCCGCGCGGACGTTCCTGTCGTCGTAGATCACCTCTACGCCCGCCGCCTGGAGGTCGTTGTACAGCTTTTCAGCCGCCGTGCGGACTGCCTCGTCGTCGGAGCGCACCGCGCAGAGGTGAACCTGCCACGGAGCGATCGCCATAGGCCAGATGGGACCGTATTCGTCGTGGTGAGCCTCGCAGACGGACGCCGCCAGTCTGCCAACGCCAATGCCGTAGCAGCCCATTATCGGGTTTTGCTCCTCTCCGTTTTTGTCAAGATATGTCATATCCATGCTCTTTGTGTATTTTGTGCCGAGCTGGAAGATGTTGCCTATCTCAATGCCGTTTGAAATGCCTATGGTCTTTTTGCCGCAGCAGGGGCAGAGTGCACCCTCATATATCTTTGCAACGTCAACATATTCAACATCGCCGACGTCTCTTTGAATATTAAGCCCTACATAGTGATAATCAACCTCATTTGCGCCGCAGACAAGGCTCTCTATTCCTTTAAGCGAAGCGTCATAAATAACCTGCGCTTTTGCCTTGAGATTGACTGCGCCGATAAAGCCTGCGACTATGCCGCTCTCCTCAGTTATGAGCGCGGCGTGCACCTCCTCGCCGAGATAGTTGCGAAGCTTTGTTTCGTTTACGTCAAGGTCGCCTCTGATAAATACTATAACGTATTCGTCCGTGAGGTTTTTTTGATAAACAACCGCCTTGCACATTCTCGTTTCGGGGATATTTGTAAATTTATAAAGGTCGTCTATTGTTTTTGTGTCGGGAGTATGAATCTTTTTAAGCTCCTCTTTTTCGCCCGGCTCATTGATTGTTTTAAGCTCTGCCGCCTCCATATTGGCTTTGTAGCCGCACTCGGGGCAGATTGCCAGGGTGTCCTCGCCTATATCCGCAAGGAGCATAAACTCATGTGAAATGCTGCCGCCCATCATGCCGGAGTCACTCTTAACGGCAACGACGTTCTTTGCGCCCGCGCGCTTAAAAATTCTCTCATAAGCTTCATAGCAGCGCTCATAATATTTTTCGAGATCCTCCTGAGAGGTGTGAAAAGAGTATGCGTCCTTCATTGTGAACTCGCGCACTCTGATAAGGCCGCCGCGCGCCCTCGGCTCGTCTCGGAACTTTGTTTGAATCTGATAAATCATAAACGGGAACTGCGTGTATGATTTTACGGTGTTTCTCGCAAGATGAACCGCCGCCTCCTCATGGGTCATGCCGAGAACCATATTGTTGCCGCTTCTGTCTTTAAAGCGAGCCATTTCGCTGCCGATGCTTGTGTATCTGCCGGATTCCTCCCAAAGAGAAGCGGGCATAACTACCGGGAACATAACCTCCTGACCGTCGATGCGATCCATCTCTTCGCGGATTATGTTCTCAACCTTTTTTGTCATTCTTTTTGTAGAGGCAAAGAGAGAATATATGCCGTTGTGCATATATTTCATATATCCGCCCCTTGTCATAAGCTTCTGACTTTCTATAATGCAGTCGCTCGGTGCGTCTCTGAGGGTCTCTAAAAGCATTTTGCTGGTTTTCATTTTTATTACTCCTAAACTTTTATTACATACAAAGTATATATTAAACTTATTGGGTCTGTCTGTCAACAAAATTTTCGCATTTTATTATTGCCTGCGGAGGAACTTCTGCCGTGACATACTCGTTAAATCGGTTGATTTTATAAACGTCTATGCCTAAATTTTTAAGTATTTCGGTATCTGCCGTGATTTTGATGTGATTTAATTTGCCGTAGTAGTTATCTTTGCCGTCGAGAACGTCTTTTGCCGTTCTGCAATCGTCGGATAAATAGACATAATTCTCGCTTACAATGCCGTTTTGCATTATGCTGTCATAATTTTTTTCGTATGTGGCATGATATAAAAAACGCGGAATATTTTTATTGTTTTTGATTTTTATTTTTTTCTTATCAAGAATTATAAAATATGCTTTTAAGGATGAGACAAAAACGCATAGATTTATTTTGTTTGGATTTTTATAAAGAATTTTTGCGTCACTTATTATATTTTTAAAAAATCTGCCGCCGGGCAGACGGTTTTTAACGGGATTTATAATATACATTTCGGCTTCTTTCATCTTCAAATTCCCCCTGATATATAATTTTAACATAAATGCCGTTTCGTTTCAATCGTTCGCGCATAAACTCCCAAGCTTTGCAAACAATACATACAAAATCATTAAAAGGGAGTTTTTAATTTATGAAAGCCACAGGCATCGTCAGAAGAATAGACGATCTCGGCAGAGTAGTCATTCCGAAAGAGATAAGGCGCACCATGCACATCAAAGAGGGCGCGCCGCTTGAAATATTCACAGACACTCAGGGCGGCGTGATTTTTAAAAAATATTCGCCCGTGGGCGAGCTGACCGACACCACGGATCAATATGCCGACGTGCTTTATCGCAGCGTTACCATGCCCGTTATAATCTGCGACAGAGACAGAGCCATTTCTGTTTCGGGTGCTTCAAAAAGAGAATTTTGCGACAGAAGAATAAGCAAAGAGCTTGAGCAGCTCATGGAGGATAGGCAGTCTTTTATCAGAACCCAGGGCGAAAAGCTCACACCCATTGAGGGCATAAACCACAATGCGGCGGTTGCCGTGCCGATTATAAGCAGCGGCGACGTGCTGGGTGCGGTCGTCTTTCTTTCGGCAGAGGGTATTCAGCCCTCGCAGACGGATTTAAAACTCGCACAGGTCGCCTCGTCTTTTTTGGGCAGACAGATGGAGGAATAATAAAAAAAATATGCGGCTGTCGAATTTAGCGCAGTCGCATTTATTTTTAAAAATATTTAATTTTATACTTGATAAAATTTCTTATATATATTATAATTGTTTAGTAATACGTGTGGAGCGTTATTTTTATCATGTGGCGTGTAGGTCCTGTGCGATGGAGCGCCGTGAACCATGTCAGGCGGGGAACCGAGCAGCATTAAGCGGTCAGCACTGTGCGCCACAGTCCGCCTGCATGCCATATGATAAAGGTAATGCTCCCTCATTTTTTATGTATAGGATGATTTTTTTGTATCAGGTGCTTTACAGAAAGTGGAGACCGCGCACTTTTTCGGACGTTTCGGGTCAGGAGCATATAACCTCTACCCTTGCAAACGAGATAATGTCCGGCAAGGTTTCGCACGCCTATTTGTTCACCGGCTCACGAGGCACGGGTAAGACCACCTGCGCAAAAATTTTTGCAAAAGCAGTCAACTGCCTGCACCCTGTGAACGGCAGCCCCTGCAACGAGTGTGAAATCTGCCGCGGTATTGATGACGGCACAATTCTTGACGTTGTGGAGCTTGACGCGGCAAGCAACAACGGTGTTGACAATATAAGAGATATAATAGACAACTCCAATTTTACCCCCGTCAACGCCAAATACAGGGTATACATCATAGACGAGGTTCACATGCTCTCAACAGGCGCATTCAACGCACTTTTAAAAACGCTTGAAGAGCCTCCGGAGCATGTTAAATTTATACTCGCCACAACCGAGGTTCATAAAATTCCGGCAACAATTCTTTCGCGCTGCCAAAGGTTTGATT